>CAMLEX010000001.1 GCA_946479055.1 uncultured Bacteroidota bacterium
ATTTGTGCACTTTAACGTGAGTGGTGAGTAGTCAGTTGTGAGTGGCTGCAGTACTTTCGGGATATTCATTCAGCATTCATCACTGACAATTCACGTTTTATTACTAATTAGTTTTCGGAAACATCATGGCGGATAGTTTCGGATCGCCTGAAATATTTTTGCCAGTTAATTCCTTGAATTGTTCGGAATAGATCTTTGCTAAATCTTTTTTGCCTGAGGCTTCAGCTGCCATCCATGCACCATAAAGACTGCTGCGACGGTTAGGTCGTTTTTTTAAATTCGCTTCATACATTTCAAGTGCTTTGCCAGGCTCGTTCATTTGCATCAGCATATCCGCAAGAAGTTCACGGGCAGGCAATACCTCGCCCGGAGTAACGGGGTGTTTTTCCGTTTTGTCTTCCATATCAGCAGAAAGATTCATATTAGCCAGTGCGTCTTTATTTTTTCCTTCCTTCCACAGTATCCATGCTTGCACGGCTTTGATCTGTATATCTACCTGATTGGCCTTATATGTTTCTTTTTGTTTTACCAGTTCATCATGCAGGCGGTTTAATTCATTCAATTCTGCCCTTGCCAAATCAAGTTGGTCTGTATGAACAGCTCCCAAACATCTTGCAAAATGAATAATCGCTTTTTGCCAGGGAAATTTTTCCCAAGAAAAATTGGCAGTATTAACTTCAAGTGAGGCAGCATCCTTCCACATTTTGTTTTCCAATACATACCGGGCGGGAATTGAAGCAAATGAATAAGCTACTTTAAAATTAGCCGGATATACTTCTTTGACCGTTTTTAAATAATCCAATTTCTCCTTTGCCAGCTTTGTATCTCCTTTTTGCAAATAAGCATATACAAGATAATCCATGCTATGAAGTTCTTCATCCCAATGGCCTTTTATGCCTGCACTTTCTGCGTAGCATTTTGCAGACTCTGTGGACGCAATATCGGATTGAATGGCTTCATCCCAAAAACCCAGTCTCGTAAAAATATGTGACGGCATATGTTTTGCATGTGCAGATGAAGGTGCGACGGAAGCATATTTCCTGGCGGCTTCTAAGGCTAAAGGAGCGAATTCGGGATAATCATATGAATGGATGATGTAATGAATTATTCCAGGATGGTCAGGATCATCCTTATAAATACTTTTTAATATTTCTCCGGCTTTTTTTTGATTGGTAAATGACTTGTCAGCGGGATTGGCTGATGCATCCAGGGCCAATGCATAAAATATTGCGGCTTCTTTATCGCCAGGATATTTTTTATAAATCGCTTCCATTGCTTTTTCATACCTGGTACAACGGGTACGATGATCCACTTTATCCCATTCTTTATAAAAAGCGCTGAGCGCCTCTATATAATTGGATTCTCTTTCTGTTTTTTGACTAATGGATTTTGCTATCTCCAATGCCTTCAATCCTTTCTTTAGCTCTGGTTCTTCCGGCGGCATCCAAAGCGAATGAAAATTGGACATAGCCACTCCCCAATAAGCCATGGCACAGTTAGGTTCTTCTTCAATGATCTTAGCAAAAACTTTTTCAGCTTCATCGTATTCAAATGAGTGCAGTAAAGCCGTAGCAAAATTGAAATCCTTTGTTATATTTTCTCCGCCCGAAATGAGAAACTTTGCAGCACCCACTTTTTTATCCGCCGGGCCACATAAAATAACCGGCCCTTTTTTCAGATTGATGGCTTTTATATTTTCAGCAAGTGAATGATTATTCTTTTGATTGCATGATAGCGTTATCACTAAAAGAAACAAAAAAACCAAGCCTGAATTCTTTTGAAGTTTTCTCATAGTTCAAGACAATTAAAAAATTAAAAAAAAGCAGAAGCTAAACCGGGAACAGGATCACAGGCTACAGATCCAATAGAGTAAATTTTAATTCTATAGTAAATGTAAGCTATCACAAAATTAAATTCATCATATACCCGAATTCGGGTATGCAGGATTTGCATTTCCGCAGATCCGCAAACTCTTTAGTCGTAATGAAAATCAGCCCATTGTTCCTGAAATAAATTCAGGAACTTCGCAAAGAGAGATTTTATTTTTAAAAATAAAACAAGCGAAAATGACTGCCATTCAAAAATATTATTACGGAGATATACCGGAAGACAAATCAGGAGCGGGGATTGTTGAAAACACAAGTAAACCAAGTGACTGGCCTTTGTGGGAAATATTTATTCGTAGTAAACAAGGCCTTGATCATAAACATGCCGGCAGCCTGCATGCTGCGGATGCACAAATGGCTATCGAAAATGCGAGAGATGTTTACACCCGTAGGATGGAAGGCGTCAGCATCTGGGCGGTTGAAAGTAAATATATTCATGCCAGCAATCCCGATGAAGCAGAGCAATTGTATGAGCCTGCTAATGATAAAGTATATCGTCATCCTACATTTTATGATTTGCCTGATGAAGTAGGACACATGTAAATTATTTCCGAAAGAATAATATGAACAATCACTTAATTGATTATACATTACATCTCGCTGATAACGCATTGATACTCGGCCACAGAAACAGCGAATGGTGTGGTCATGGACCAATATTGGAGCAGGATATCGCTATCGCTAATATTTCTCTTGATCTTATCGGTCAGGCAAGAAATTTTTATCAGTATGCCGCCTTGATAAAAGAAGATAATTGTACAGAAGATAGTTTTGCTTATTTCCGTGATAGTAAGGAGTTCAGAAATATTTTGTTAGCGGAGCTACCAAAAGGGGACTGGGCAGAAACTATTCTCCGGCAATTTTTCTTTAGTGCTTATCAATTCTTATTATTTGAAAAACTAAAAGAGAGCAAAGACGAACAGATAGCCGCCATTGCTACCAAATCATTAAAAGAAATTACTTATCATCTCCGGTGGAGCAGTGAATGGGTGATTCGCCTTGGCGATGGTACACGAGAAAGTCATGACCGTATGATGAAAGCTATTGATTTACTGTGGGATTATACAGATGAAATATTTTTACCAGCAGCATATGAATTGCAAATGTTGAACAAAGAAATTGGCCCGGATGTTATTTTATTAAAAGAAAACTGGTTGCAAAAAATAAAACCAGTTTTCGATGAAGCCACTTTAACTGTTCCTCTCACGTCACTAGCATATGCAGGTGGCAAAGAAGGAAAACATACGCAATATCTGGAAGACCTTTTAAAAGAATTACAATCCGTAGCAAGGGCTCATCCGACGGCAACATGGTAACAGAAAAAAACATATCAGTTAATGGCATCTGGAAAATTTTAAAAGATATTCCGGATCCCGAGATTCCTGTTTTAACGGTGTTAGATTTAGGAATAATAAGGGAAGTATTATTGCATGATGATGAAGCGGAAGTGATCATTACACCAACTTATTCCGGTTGTCCCGCCATGGATATGATTACTATGAATATCCGCATGGCCTTACTGGAAAATGGTTTTAAAAATGTAAAGGTCTCAACTGTACTTTCTCCCGCATGGACCACCGACTGGATGAGCGAAGAAGGTAAACGAAAATTAAAAGAATACGGCATAGCTCCTCCCAATCCCAGGCAACAGGTTTGCAATAACGATCTTTTTGCTCCGCATGAAGCCGTGCAATGTCCTCAATGCAATTCTTATCATACACGTCGAGTCAGCGAGTTTGGTTCTACAGCCTGTAAAGCATTGTATCAATGCCTGGATTGCAAAGAACCTTTTGATTATTTCAAGTGTCACTGATTTCTTTTCAAAAAATATTAGTTATATAAATACAAATCCTCCTCAGCTTAAAGGATACAACGCAGATTATTTTTTTACAATTTATTCAGAATTTTTATTGATTTCAAACAAAGAATCTACTTATAAAATCCCTGATTTTACGCTAGTATTTATCGTAAATATTCAAATAATTTCTTTTTCTAGAAATTATAAAGAAGGTAATTCTACGAAAATTTTTAATAAGAAATCAAAAAAAATGAAATATAAATAATTGATTAGTATAAACTTACCTGTATTTTCCATTTTAATTTCCGAACATTGCATTCTTTCAACAATCCACGTATATTTACTTTACAAAATTTCATCATTTATGAAAAAATATTTACTCCTCCTTATGTCTGTTATGCTCATAGTGTGCATAACTAATGCCCAAACCCAGGGCTATCATTGGACATTTGGAAGTGCACCACCTTTCGTATCAACACCTGCGATTACGGGTTCTGCAGGCAGTTATCAATTAATCACTTTAGGCGATGGCGATGTTGCAATAAACCCGGCAAGTGAAACTGTGGGATTAGGCACTAGTTGCGTCGGCACAACTAGTGTAGGTGTATACTCTGCTTCTCCAACATTTCCACCTTTTGGACTCCAGTTTACCAATGCTCCACAATTTGTCAGCAATATTTATACTATTGAACTGACAGTGAAGTTTAATGCTACTGGTAACTTTCACAGGTTAATGGGCTTTACCGACCTCGCTATTCCCGGCACTGATGGATCTACAAGCGACTATGGATTATATATATCTCCTGATGGTGGTGGTGCTGGTAATAACCGATTACTTTTTTATGGCGTTAATACATCCCCTTCGGGCGACTACGTAGGGCCTACTACTCTTACTCAAAATGTATGGCACCATTTGACATTTGTAAGAGACGCCAATAATATTATTTCTTATTATCAAAATGGTGTATTGCAGGGTATTTTTGATGATAGTGGAAATGACTTTTTACCACAGGCTGGAAACGGTAATGCGATTAGTTTCTTTAAAGATAATGATGCTGGTAGTGAAGAAGTTGGTGGTTCAATAGCCAAGCTTAGCATATATAACAGAGTACTTACACATTCAGAAATTGCAAACAAGACTTTCCAAAATATTTGCAACACTTCTATACAGATAGCGCCAACTTCAGCTGAAGGTTATCAATGGTCATTCGCCAGTTCGCCTTTTACTTCTACACCGGCAATTGCCGGAAGTGCAGGCTCCTTTACCCTGGCAACGATAGGAGGTGGTTCAATTACTCCAAATGTACCCGATGTAGTTGGCCTTGGTACCAGTTGTGGTGCAGGAGCTGTTCCTGTAGGCACATATACTACTGATTTCGGATTGGCTTTTGACAATAGTCCCCGGTATATCTATGATACGTATACCATTGAACTGGCAATAAATGTTTCCGCAGGCGCCTATCGTAGGTTAATAGGCTTTACTGATCCGTTTATTCCCGGTACCGATGGTTCTACCAGTGACTTCGGTATATATGTAGACCCGACCGGAACCTTACTTTTTTTTAGTGCGAATACACCTCCTTCAGGCCAACAGGTAGGTACTAACACCATTACTCCTGGCGCCTGGCATCACTTGACTTTGGTAAGAGCAGCCAATAATATTATTTCATTTTATCAAAATGGCATACTACAGGGTACTTATGATGATAGCGCATTGGATTTTTTACCTCAGGCGACCAATTTTAATACAATTAATTTCTTTAAAGATAACGCCACTGATGAAGCTGCCGGTGAAATTGCCAAGATCGGCCTCTTTAATGTGCCATTGTTGCTTACTGATGTACAAGAGCGTTTTAATAATATTTGCAATGCAAACGTGGTAGTACTTCCTGTTTCGATTAATAGCTTCACTGCTGTTAAAGCAGACAATCTGGTGCAGTTAACATGGACAACTGCTTCAGAACAAAACAATCTTGGCTTTGAAGTACAGAGAAGTAACGATGGTATTAATTTCACTGCCATTGGTTTTGTAAACGGTAACGGTACTACTACTGAGCAACACACCTATCATTTTACAGATCAGTCTCCTTATGCCGGAATAAATTATTATCGCCTGAAACAGGTTGATATAGATAACCGTGTAACATACAGCGGCATAAGGAGCATAGAAATGGATAAAGAGCAGCAGCGCATTCAATTATTCCCTAACCCTTCCCGCAGTCTGATAACCATTACTAATATTAAAGCCGGCAATCAAATGTCAGTATTTGACAGCCAGGGTCATTTAATTTTAAGAAAAATTGCAAGCAGTGGGCAGGAATCAATTTCAGTTGAAAAATTTGCTGCCGGTGTGTATCTGTTGCAGGTTGCAGATAGTGATAATAACACGCGTACAATCCGCTTTTCTAAGTTTTAAATAACACATAATCTTTTTTTGAAAAAGCATCCCGCCATAAGCGGGATGCTTTTTTTGTAAGTTTGTTCTGCAAATAATATATGTTATGTCTTCAATCCTGTTTGAAATAAAAGATGCTATTGCTTTTATCACGTTAAACCGTCCTGATAAACTCAATTCATTTGACCGGGAAATGGCTTTGCATTTTCAACAAAAACTAGATGACTGCAAAAGCAATGAAGTCCGTTGTGTATATATAACCGGTGCCGGCAAGGCTTTTTCAGCCGGGCAGGATCTTTCGGAGGTTGCAGATCCAAACGGTCCTGGTATGCGGCGTATATTGAGTGAACATTATAATCCTCTAATAACAAAGATCCGGAAACTGGAAAAGCCTGTTGTTGCTGCTATTAACGGTGTAGCTGCAGGAGCTGGCGCCAATATCGCTTTGTGTTGTGATATAGTAGTAGCTGCTGAATCCGCTTCTTTTATACAGGCCTTTTCAAAAATAGGTTTGATACCCGATAGTGGAGGCACACATACATTACCGCGATTGATTGGCTGGCAAAAAGCATCTGCTTTGATGATGCTTGGTGAAAAAGTAACAGCAGCAGATGCTGAAAGAATGGGAATGATCTACAAAGTATTTCCTGATGAAACATTTGCACAAAATGCAAAAAATATTGCCACATATCTTGCTGAAATGCCAACAAAAGGACTTGCCTATACCAAACAACTATTAAGTATGTCCTTCACAACAAGTTTAGAAGAACAATTGCATGATGAAGATATTTTTCAGCAAAAAGCTGCACAGACCCTTGATTACAAGGAGGGAGTAAATGCTTTTATTGAGAAAAGAAAACCACTGTTTAAAGGGGAATAAATATCAATAATTAATACTCGATATTCAATGCTTAATGACAAAGATAAGTTAGCTGCCCAGGTTGTTGACCATATGTTGAAACATGATTTATTCAGTCAGTGGCTGGGTATAGAAGTGCTGGATATAAAAGAAGGCTATAGTAAACTAAAAATGACCGTTCGCAAAGAGATGATCAACGGCTTTGGTATTGTTCACGGAGGCATCGCTTTTTCCCTGGCAGATAGTGCTTTTGCTTTTGCCTGCAACAACAGGAACAATCTTTCCGTGGCATTGGATACAGCTATTAATTTTACAAAACCCGTTCAAGTAAATGATGAATTGACTGCTGAAGCCAAAGAAATTCACAATGGTACATCAACAGGGCTTTATCATATCAGCATTACCAATCAGAATGATCATTTAGTGGCCATTTTCAAAGGGACCTGTTTTAGAACAGGCAAGAATTTGATTTCAATAACTTAACCGCCGGATCCTGTTTTTATTATTTCAAGAAATTAAGAATCTCAGAAGCTTTTTCTGCCAATAATTCACGGGCATATTTCATCGCCTCTTTTTTGGTTATTGAACTATTGCTGATTGCCACAGCTTTTTGTAAACCTAATGTTTTGATACTTGTTTCCCCTAATTCCAGGATCCCACATACTGCAATACAAGGAATATCGTATTCGCCCGCCAACTTTGCCATATAACCAACTACCTTCCCTTCGCCGCTTTGTTCATCAATCTTCCCTTCACCAGTGATCAATAAATCTGCATCTGTTAACTCTGTTTTTATTTTGCTGGCATCTACAATCATCTCAATTCCTTTTTTCATTTCCACATTAAAAAACGGTAACAGCCCGGCAGCAATACCACCTGCAGCTCCTGTACCCGGAATTGATGAAATATCTTTTCCCGTTTCATTTTTTATAATAGCGGCAAAATTTTGTAATCCTTTATCCAGCGTTTTTACCTGCTCTTCATCTGCACCTTTTTGGGCAGCATATACATAGGCCGCCCCCTGCGGGCCATATAAAATATTCTGCACATCAGAGGCAATTTCAAATTTTATGGTTGGAATAAAGGATGGCTTGATTATTTTCTTCATATTCAAAAGATTGCCACCACTGGCTTGCAGCAATTTGTCACTTTCATCCGCAAATTGAAAACCGAGAGCTGATAAGATGCCTGTTCCTGCATCATTGGTGGCACTACCGCCAAGTCCAAGAATTATTTTATTGGTGCCTTTCCCAATTGCATCTTTTATTATCACTCCTGTTCCTAATGTTGAAGTCAGCATTGGATTCAATTCTTCCTGTTTCAATAATACCAGGCCGCTTGCAGCAGCTATTTCAATAATGGCTGTCTTCTCATTTTCATTCCATTCATAAGAGACAGCAAGCTTTCTCCCTAACGGATCTACTGTATCGCAGTTAATATTATTTGTTTTGTGATAGTGTTTCATAACAGCAGCAAAACCATCACCGCCATCAGCCATGGGAAATTCAAAGACTTCCATTGCCCGGCCAAATTTTTTTATGCCTTCGCTAATAGCATTACATACCTCAAAACTGGTAAGACTGCCTTTGAATTTATCGGGTGCGATAATGATCTTCATTAGACCCAAGTTACAAAAATGCTTAGCGGCTTTTCGCTCCGTGAAGTTTTTTATTCCGGCTTATTTAAAAAGTTACTTTTCAATTTTAAGTTTTATATGAATGATTTTTATTAACTTTTATTGCATTCATTGATTTAAAAACTTCCACCTAAACCAACAACTGCCATGAGAAAAATATCTTTCTGGGCAAAAAGCCATCCCCGCACCGCCCGTTTGTATATCATAATAATCAAAATCCTGCTGGCTATAATCGCCTGGTTTGTGGGGCGTTCTTTTTCTAGAATGAATATTGGTGTACCGGAAAGCCTTGGGATCCTTACGCTCTTTATTTTTCTAATAACCGCCTTGTTATATCCTTCGAAGAGTAGTTCAATATCAGCACGGAAATATTTTTATCTCAAACAAAAAAGCTGTGACTTTGCATTTGCCGCCTGTACATTTATCATGATGGTGTGCATCACCAATAACCAACTGTATTCTGTTACAACACCTTCTTCTCACGCCAGCAGTAATATTATTGTAAGCAAATCGCCTACAGCCGAAGAAATTCTAACCTCGTTAAAATACAGGGATAAAAAAACGCTTACAAAACCGGAGAAAAAAATATTGAAGCGGGAGTTTAAAAAACAACTAAAGGTTTTTGCAAACGCCACTTTAAGCGGCAATAAAAAAGATGCTGATGATGCCGCTTTGATCATTCTCGTCATTATCGGAGCAATCGGTTTAACCTTGTTATTATCTGCCCTGGTTTGTTCTATCTCTTGCGGCGGAGCCGATGGTCTTGCTGTAGCAGTGGCGCTCTTAGGACTAACAGCTATCATTTGGGGAAGCACAGTGCTAATACGGAGGATAAAAAGTGGTCCGCGAAATAAAGAGAGGGTTGAAAAATAACTGATAAAAATGAATAATACCTTTGAGAAAACGTCAGCATGATCTATTCGTTCAAGGACTTTATTCCCGTAATACATGAATCTTCATTCGTTCATCCGCAAGCTGCTGTAACAGGAAATGTAATTATTGGGAAAAATTGTTATATCGGTCCGGGGGCTGCTCTCCGCGGCGACTGGGGCAAGATCATTATTGAAGATGGTTGTAATGTCCAGGAAAATTGTACCATTCATATGTTTCCCGGCTTAACGGTATTATTAAAAACAAATGCACATATAGGGCATGGGGCAGTAATTCATGGCGCCATCATTGGAAAAAATTGCCTGGTGGGTATGAACAGTGTAGTTATGGATAATGCAGAGTTAGGTGATGAATGTATTGTCGGTGCTTTAACCTTCATCAAAGAAGGAGAAAAGATTCCGGCACAGAGTGTTATAGTTGGCAATCCAGGAAAAATAGTAAAACAAGTAAGCGATGAAATGATTGCCTGGAAAACAGAAGGAACAGAATTGTATCAATCACTTCCCAAAGAAATGTTGGAACACTTTAAACCAAGCGAACCGCTTAATGAACCACCTGCTGATCAACCACAGCAAGATAATTTATATGCTACCTGGCAACAGCGCAAAAAAAATTAATTTTTGTTTCGGGAAATCCCTGAGCGTGTTTTAGGGTGTGACAATTTAGCCCATGGCACCAATAATCAATACTGGTAAATGTCCCAGGTAGATCGAATTACAAATCAAGGTTTTATAGCAGATTTCCTCTCAGGTGCGGGGCTAACTACGTAATCTGTGCACCATTTGTCAAAAAGAAATTTCTACTCAGAAAGAATAGTTGTAACTTAATATCATCGCTTTTTTCACTATTAAACCGCCTGTTTATGAAAAAAAATTTACCCCTCTGCTTCTTTTTTTTCTGTAGTATTTTTTCTGTGTTATTAGCAAGCACTCAAACAGATCGTTTTGCTTATGCCATTACTGATATCAATAAAGAAGGAGCCAACTGGAGTTTTCTGAGAAAACTAGATTTAAAAACCGGCGCTTTTAGCGATGTCCTTTTAAACGGGAATGATGCATCGTCCCTTGCGTATGACGATGCCACAAAAAAACAAATGAGTGAACCCTTTACTCATGCCAGGTTTGGCAAAACAGCTAATGCTGCATTTGGAACAGGTGTAGCTGCCATTGCTTATGACAAAAGAAACAACAGGCTTTATTATACACCAATGTTTATAGATCAGCTTCGTTATATTGATCTGAAAACAATGAAAGTATATTTTGTAACTACTTCTGACAATACCGGGCTGCAAACTAAGGCAACTGATCAAAGTAATATCATCACCCGCATGGCCATAGGCGCCGACGGAAATGGGTATGCTTTAACGAATGATGGCAACCATCTTTTAAGGTTCACGACGGGGAAAAAAATTTCTGTTACAGATATAGGAGGATTGATAGATGCTCCTGAAAATAAAAGTGTTTCAATCCATAATTCCTGTACCAGCTTTGGCGGTGATATGATCGCGGATGATGATGGGAACCTCTTTGTTTTTTCAAACAGGACAAATGTTTTTAAAATAAATATTGAAACAAAATCAGCGACACATTTAGGTACTGTTTCCGGCCTGCCTCCTACCTATACCATCAATGGTGCTGCAGTTGACAATAATAACCAGGTACTTATTACCAGCGCAGTCGATAACAGCAATATATATACAGTTGATATTAAAACATTAAAAGCTACTGTCATGCCATCGTCAGGGCCTTGGAAAACTTCGGACCTTGCTAACAGCAACTTGCTGGCAACACGTAAACCATCTTCTATAATCAGCTTATTAAAAAATTTAGAAGAAGCAGAGGATGGCAGGGTTCAGTTATTTCCCAATCCAGTTATCAATAACAAGTTTACTCTCCAGTTCAACCTGGCTGATGGAAACTATACAGTTGAGGTGAAAGATGTATTGGGACGCCAGGTAACACAAACCTTGACAAACATCAGCGGAAAAGGCCAGCTTAAAACTTTGAGCCTTCCTGCTTCTGCCAGTAAAGGTTTTTACCTGGTAAAGGTTATTGATCAAAATAATAAAGCTGTATACAGTAAAAAAATTTTAGTACACTAAAACTCAGCACATAAATAAAAAGGCCGCGATAGAATTTAACTTCGTGGCCTTTTTTATCTATTCAAGCAAACCGGTAATATGTCAAACTTATTCCTGGAAATTCTTGATTTTATTATAAAGCGTTTTCCGGTCAATATTAAGTACTTCCGCTGCTTTCTTTTTATTAAAATTTACCTGTTGTAAAACTGCCATAATGGTTTCGTATTCCGCTCTGCTGGCTGCATCCTTAAGGTCAAGTTCCTTTTTGGGCAAAGAAGGGGAAGTGGTTACTGGTGTTGCAGGTTTTGTGTCATCAGCCAATGATTCGCTATTGATTATTTCCCACGGTAATGATGAAACGTTTATTTTTTCACCGGCAGGTGTTAGTAATACGGCACGACGTACTACATTTCTGAATTCTCTAAGGTTGCCGGGCCATGAATACTGTAAAAATGTTTGAAGCACATTATCTTCAAACCCCATCACTTCTTTTTCTAATTCTTTTTTGGTTTTTTCCAGGAAGAAATCAGCAAACGCTAAAATATCTTCCCGGCGGCTGCGTAATGATGGTAGATTTATTGAAAATTCATTAAACCTGTGATACAGATCTTCACGGAATTTTCCTTTCCGGTAAGCGTCCTGTAGGTTTTCATTGGAAGCAACAATAATTCTTACATCAACATTCGTTTCTTTATTGCCACCCACCCTTTTAAATTTTCGCTCCTGGATAACACGCAATAAAGTAGCTTGTACGTCCAATGACAGGTTACCCACTTCATCAAGAAATAAAGTTCCACCATCTGCCAGTTCAAAATGACCTTCCTTGTCTTGTAGAGCCCCGGTAAATGCACCTTTCACATGCCCGAACAATTCACTACCTGCCAATTCTTTTGACAAAGTACCGCAGTCCATTGCAATAAAAGGTTTGCCGTTACGGTGGCTTAAATCGTGGATAGTTTTAGCAATCACCTCTTTACCGGTACCGCTTTCGCCGTATAAGATAACACTGTAATTTGTATCGGCCACGATATTAATCTGTTCATACAAAGCCCTTGTGACACCCGACTTTCCTATCATGAATTCATCATTATGATAATTCAATTTAGGAGCTACTTTTCTTTTTCCCGGATCTGTATCAGCCGGTTCTGATTTGGTAGAAGCAGGCTGCTGATAGGCCTTATTCAAAACGCTTAATACTTCATCTGGTATCAAAGGCTTTACTATATAATCGAAAGCGCCAAGCTTAATGACCTCAACAGCTGTCTTTATATCAGAATAACCCGTGATCATTATTACCTTCACCCCGGGATTGTCTTTACGCAATGCGGTCAACACTTTAATGCCTTCCATATCTCCCAGTCTATAATCGCAAATAACCGCATCAAATTTTTTCTCTGAAAACTTGGCTATCCCTTTGGCACCTGAGTGGGCCATATCAACTTCAAAACCATTCTTAGAAAGAAATCTTCCTAACAATGTACATAAATCTAAATCATCATCGATTATGAGGATTTTTTTACTCATGAAAACAGGATTGTTGGTTAATTGAAATTAAGATAATTAAATTAACAACCTTATATCTGCTTAAAATCATGCCGGACTTAACTATTTTATAAAATGAGATTTGGGTCGGTATTTGGCAGTAAAATTGTCGCATAAACTAAATTATGAGTTACAAATACTTAATCCGACGTGAACACTAATGGGAGAAATAAGTAAAAAACAGCCGCAGGTTCTTATAATTGACGATGAAGTTGATGTGTGTTATCTGTTGAAAGGAATATTAAGGCAGAAAAGTATAGAAGCCGCATATGTCACCACTATCGCAGAAGGAGAAGTACTCTTATCTCAGTACGCCCCCTCTGTTATTTTTCTTGACAATTACCTTCCTGATGGCTTGGGTGTGGATTATATACGCCATTTTAAAAAAGAACATCCTTCATCCAAAATCGTTATGTTAACAGCTCATGACAGTTTTGCCGACAGGGAAAAAGCCTATAAAGCAGGGGTTGATTTTTTTATTGGTAAACCATTCAGCCGGAATGCCATTCTAACAACCATCGAAAAGTTAATTTAGAAAATTTTTGTAGAATTTTTTCCCCATTTCTGGTTTGATTAGCCGGGCAGGTTTAATATTACAATGAAAGTGGAGCCATTACCCGGTTTGCTACGGACATTTATGCTCCCCTTATGATTCAGTATAATGTTTTGAGTATGTGTTAAACCAAGTCCAGTTCCTTTTGGCTTGCCGGTAAAATAAGGCTCAAAAAGTTTTTGTATTGTTTCTTCTTCCATACCAATACCATTGTCCTTAATTTCAATGACACACTTATTCCTTTGTTTGATGGTTCTGAGCTCAAGAATACCCGTGTCACTTTTCATCGCCTCAACGGCATTTACAATTATGTTTAAAAAGGCTAGTTTCATTTTCTCCTTATCAACCTGTATTCCACAAATATCTTTATCATAATATTTCTCAACTTTTATATGGTTCAATTCAATCCGGTCCTGGGCAAGTTCCAATGCTTCATCAAGCAATTGATTGATATTAACCGGAACAATTTCCAATTGATCAATTCTTGTCGAATTTAATAAATCAGATACCAGTTGGTTAATCCTGCTGACACCCCGGCCAATCATGCCGAGCAAAATATCGGTTTCTTCGTTTTGAATGCCCGGATCTTTCAATTGCTCAGATGCCAACGAAATATTGGTTAACGGATTTCTCACTTCGTGGGCAATTGTCCGGGCAATACGACCACTGGCTGCAAATTTCTCTATGCTTTTTAGCTCACTAAGCTCCAGGTTAACCCTGTTTAATTCATTCACACGGAACTCCAATTCCTTCCTGTAAGCTTCAGCATTTTTATCAGCTTCTTCTTTTGCTATATTCTCCCGGGTATAAGTGATCAATGAATAAAAAATGGTAACCAATGTTATGATCAATGAAATGATAGCCATAATGGCCATGGTCTGAAAAAATCCTTTCAGTTTGCTGTTTCTTACATCCATCAGGGCTTGTTCATCTTCTTTTAAACCCTTTACGAGTTTCCTTATACCTTCCATTACACTATTATCCGCCATATGAGATGCTATCATTTCTTCAGAAATTTTAGAATCTTCCTGCTGAAATTTCGTAATGAAATTTGAAAGATCTGTCAACTTAATTTTAATAAGTTTTCCAAGCGAATCTATTTTCACTTTATATTTTTCATTAGTCGCCGTATGAACCTGTAAATCCTCGTATAAATAATTAACCCGTTTAGATCCGGAGTTATATGGTTTTAAAAAGCCAACATCGCCGGTGAGTACATATCCTCTTACTCCTGTTTCGGCATCTGTTATTTCCGCCTTTATAGATTCAAGATTATTAATGATTGCGTAAGAGTGAGATACTGAGCTGGAATCAATCTCCAGTTTTTTTATAATAAAGAAAATAAGAACATAAGAAATCAGGAGCAGTAAGAATGCAATAACATAGCCCCATCTGTTTTTTATTTTTAATGAGATTGGCATGTAATAAAAAAAATTCCTCCACCTCTAAAGAACTTAATAGAAAGGTTTCAAAAAATTCAACTACTCTTCCACGGGATAGCGTCCTTGTTGTGGCTTGGGATTAATGATAATTGCCTGCATCAGAAAAAGCGCAGCTGCGATCATAAAGATATGAATAATCATTCCGGCACTGAAAATAAAAAAACCAATTATCCAAACCGCCGTTAACAATACAGCCATTATATAAAGGGCCAACTTCATAAATTCATTTTATCCATGTATAGAAAAAATGATGCCAGCCACTTTTTTTCAGATAGGACTTCTACGAATAAGTTTTCCGGCAATTACTTTACCGCTACTACTTTTGTTACCAAATTTATGGCTAAGATTTTGACTGTCATATTGATTAACTGGCAGTTAAATCTATTAAATGAATCTTCATTCACCTTCTCCTTACTGGTTACTTCGTCATGGAATTATAAATAGCTACCCTTCTTTAAATGCCGATTTAAAAACCGAAATTGTCATCATAGGTGCGGGTATAAGCGGAGCACTTGTAGCGAATCAACTATGCCAGGCAGGATATAACATGGTGATAGTTGACCGGCGTCATGCGGGCATGGGGAGTACGGCAGCCAGTACTGCATTATTGCAATACGAAATAGATAAACCACTTCATCAACTCATCGATCTTATTGGAAAAAAAGAAGCAGTAAAAAGTTATCAACTTTGCCGCAAGGCTATTTTTGATATAAAAAAAATATGTGGGCAATTTAAAGAACCGGATTTGTTTACGCTGAAACCAAGTTTTCAGTTTGCTTCTTATAAAAAAGATGTCGCTGATCTTTACAAAGAATATACACTACGTAAACAAGTTGGCTTTCCGGTACAGTGGCTTGACGAAAAAAGTATTTTAAAAAAATTTGGTTTTGAAAAGCCAGCTGGTCTTCTATCACAGGATGGCGCTGAGGCTGATGCTTATAAGCTAACACATAGTTTACTTAAAAAATGGATTGCAAAAGGACTGCAGGTATATGATAACACTGAAATCATTGCTATCCGGCATACGAAGCATGAAATTGAATTAATAACGGATAATAAAAAAAAGGTCAGGGCTAAAAAATTAATAATAGCCTGTGGTTATGAATCTCAGCAATACATACCAAAAAAGGTACAGGAATTACAAGCTACTTATGCTATTGCCAGCGAGCCTTTTGCTGGAAAGAATTTCTGGTACAAGAACGCATTAATATGGGAAACAGCTACACCTTACATGTATTTACGTACCACAAGTGATAACAGAATATTAATGGGAGGAAAAGACATACCTTTTTCTAACCCTGTTAAAAGAGATAGTTTATTAATACAAAAAGCAAAAAGCCTGGAACAATCATTTTCAAAACTTTTTCCCGGTATGTTATTTAAAACAGATTTTAAATGGGCCGGCATATTTGCTTCCACAAAAGACGGGCTGCCCTATATTGGATCTATTCCGCAAAGACCCAACACTTATTTCGCTCTGGGTTTTGGAGGCAATGGCATAACCTTCAGTGCCGTCGCAGCTAATATTATAAAGGATCTACTGATGGGAAAGAAGAACCGGGATGCAGCGCTTTTCAGTTTTGACAGGTAACAATTAAGAAGCAAGTCCCAGATCGCCCTGTCGAAATATATTGTAAATATGTTTTTCCTGCAGCCAGGATAAGCTTCCCCTTGATTTTCGAACATACCAACAGGCTTTTAGGATACTAATGAAAACTTCTTTTTTATCTCTGTCAGTTATTTCTTTAACCTGGCCCGATACATATAAATAATCATCTTCGCTCTTCTGTATAAAATTTACTCTTTTATTTCTCAACTTTTTTAAATCATCATTGTCTGAAATAGTACAAATAAGTGAATGATCGTCATGAGTCCTGGCTTTTACATGCACAGTTATCCTGTCCTTTTTATCATGATACCTCAGAAGACCAAGTTGAATAGCATCTATTTTCTGACTGATATAGCGTAACTTTTTATTCATAAGCATCTTAGATTGATTCCTTACTTTTTGTTCTCCTTCTAAATTGCATTTTTGTTAAGCGCTGGTTTGGAATGGTGTGGAAATGCAATGTTCCTGAGTATCCATTTATATCCCCTTTCAACAATTAATTCGAGCCTTGATTTTTCATTTTTACCGTATGGCTCTGTGTATTCAATTGAATTCATTGACATCCTGATAAGCAATACTTTTCCTTTTGCCGAAAATTCATTTGATAAATAACCGGAATAATCATCATCCATAATAGACGCCTTACCGCTTACTTCTAAATGGAAAAAGAATCCTTTCCTGTAAAAATGAAGACTTACCGGAAAGCTTTGTTCATATTCAGGTACATCCTGAAATGGCTTTTGACAAATAAACCAAAGTTCTCCTTCATCGCTGACTTGCAGAGCGGTCACTATACTATTGGGCAATCTGCAAACATCATTGCTCATGCTATACATGATAGCTGTACGGAGTTGATAAATTTTTTCCCTTATGTCGCTGAGGTTTGTATCTGTAGTCATAATCGTTGGTGTTTATTATACATCAGTCAAATGTGATACCAACCCATTTACAACTGTTTTTGCCGTAAATAATAATACTACTGTGCAACAAATTCTACAAACAAGCTTTATTGTGAAGTATTATTGATACCCCAAGCGATAATTAATTCTGGCACTTGTTTTTCAAATATTAAGTATCAATTACCGGTCATGAAACAGAAGGGCACGCTTTCTCATCAAAAGATTTTGAAACTTGACAGGGACCATAAACAGGCAGCTAAAGCCGCCAGCCTCGTTTATACGTCTGATAGTAAGCCGGGTATAAGCAGGCAGAAAAAAACAAAGGCATATACTTATCTGGTCGCAGGAAAACCATTAAACAATAAAACTGAATTAGAAAGAATTAAAAAATTAGCTATTCCTCCCTCCTGGAGTAGAGTCTGGATATGCCCGGATCCAAACGGTCATATACAGGCGACAGGGATTGACCTGAATGGGCGGAAGCAATACAGGTACCATGCAGAATGGAATAAGCTTCGCGCCGAAACCAAATTTCATCGCCTGTATGAATTTGGAAAAGTATTACCGCTGTTGCGAAAAAAAATAAAAAAGGACCTGGAGACAGCAGAACTAACTGAAAACAAAGTATTAGCCACTATTATCCACCTGATGGAACAAACTTATATACGTGTAGGCAATAACGGGTATGAAAAGCTATATGGCTCTTATGGGTTAACCACTTTAAAAGACAGGCATGTGACGATAAAAAAAGAGGATATCCAATTTTCTTTCAGAGGCAAAAAAGGAATTGAACATTCCATCAGTATAAAAAATAAAAGACTTGCCCGTATCATCAGGCAATGCCGGGATATTCCAGGCAAAGAGCTTTTTCAATATTATACAAGCGATGGTCAGAAACGGAGCGTTGACTCAGGCATGGTAAATAATTATATAAAAGAAACAACCCAGGCTGAATTTACTGCTAAAGATTTCCGAACCTGGGCCGGATCCTTACAGGCATTGGAATGCTTTCATTCGCTTGCTGAACCACTCAATGCCTCCGACATCAGGAAGAATATCATCACAGTGTTAGATGCAGTGAGTAATAAATTGGGCAATTCCCGAAGCATATGCAAAAAATATTATGTCCATCCGGTTCTGATTCAGCTATATGAAGAAAACAAGCTAAAAAATTATTTTCCAGTTTCCTCCGCAAAGCGAATTAACACAGGCCTTAGCATTGAAGAAAAAATATTAATGCGGACCTTGAAAAAATCTATGTCAGAAACAGGGTAATTAAATTACTGGTATGGTTTTTACCCAATATTTCAAAAAGGGTTATGAAAAATAAAAACATTGTTAACCAGGCTGGAAATCAAAATACTCAGTTTAATAAAAACAAGCCATCCCCGGAAATAAGAGATAACCTGGATAGCCGTAAGAATGAAGAGCAAGATAGTAAAGGCGATGATATTACCCATAACCGTAAAACTCATCATGGAAAACATCAAAAACCAAAAAAGTAATAACGGATCAGATAGCAAATACCTATAGAAAAACACTTACCTGATTTTTTAACCTTATAAAACGTAATACTATGTATGTTAATGAAAAAACAGCGGAAGTGATCAATGACCTCATTCGCATTAATAATGATCGTATAGAAGGCTACGAAAAAGCTGCTGACAAAACTGAACCTAAAGACGTGGACCTCCAGGTGATTTTCAGACAGATGAGTGCCGAAAGTCGCAGTTATGTAAATGATCTGAGAAGATATGCAACCGGAATAGGTGAAGAGGTTGGTACAGATGATACTACACTGAGAGGAAAGATATACAGGGCCTGGATGGATGTAAAAGCAACTTTTACTGGTAAAGATCGTAAAGCCTTACTTGCTTCATGTGAATTTGGGGAAGATGCTGCTCAAAAAGCATACGATGCAGCATTGTCAAGTGATGCACAACTATCCGCAGATGTAAGACAGTTGATCATGGATCAAAAATCAAGTCTTAAAAAGTCACATGACCGGATAAAGGCACTACGTGATAAGCAACCGTCGTAATCACAGAAAGCATGATAATTTTTTTATCATGCTTTTTTCAGATTTTTTAAACACATATCGACTGATCATAAAAATATTGATATGCAAACAAATTCCAGCACCGAAGAAATGAAAAGCCTGGCAACCTGTCTCAATAAATTAGTTTTAGACGGGTATACCGAGGATTTTAAAGCCGCGGAGAGAGGACTTCTTTCCTTGCAAAGTGAAAAAATTTATGAACCCGGCCAGGTACATGTAGTTAATTTTTTCCGTTTTGAAGGTGCCAGCGATCCCGCAGATAATACTATTTTATACGTAATTGAAACCAACGATGGGACAAAGGGAACATTGGTAGATGCCTATGGTTCCTATGCTGATACGAAGGTTACCTCTTTTATGCAGGAAGTAGAAGATATAAATAAAAAACCGGTAAATAATAATGATTCAAACAACTGATCAGTACATCAAAGTATGTATGAAAACATGGCTTTTGTGCGAAGCAAGTGTTCATGCAGAATCAACCAGTAATTCTCCCCGATATAATCTTGTAGAAGCATGTAGTGAATGTGCCAAAGCTTGTTTTGCAGTTGTATCAAAATTGGTGAGTAATACAAGCGACCTTGGCGACCTGGTATTAAACTGTTTACTGCATTGCAGGGAATGCTCAAACGAATGTGAAAAATATCCCGGTGACGAGGATATTCAATTTTGTGGCATCGTAAGCAGCATCTGTGCAGACACGCTGAAGGAAATTACAGTTTTCCAACTTAATTAATTTTCGTCCGAATGTTATCCTGCAGTATTAGTTGATAAAGTGCAGATGACATGAGCGAGTTGTCGGGACCATGTGTCAAGCAACAATAAAAAGTAACACATGAAATTATATAAATAAACCGGCAAATTTAATTGCCGGTTTTTATTTTCATTTTTCCGTATTAGTTACGCTAAATATTAGTTCTTGATCTACCGAAAAAGAGTGAAACAATAAATAACACAAGAAAAATGAAAAAGAAAATTTTAGCGATGGAAGCTGCTCCGGCAGCAATGCCACCAAATCCAAGGATCGCAGCGATTATTGCCACAACCAGGAAAATTACAGTCCAACGTAGCATAGTTTATTTTTTTAAAAATTAAAAAATTGTACTTCTTCAAATCGAAACTCTATAATTCTACTCTGTACATTTTCATCCTAAATAAGGAAAAATCCGTGCCGCAATAATATCTGCCGGGAAATAAACAAAGCTGTGGAATTTTTTCAGCATCGGGGAGCATTTCATTAACAAAAAACGGCCTTTTTTACTCACCTATTCCATATAAGGTTCATGACCATGCATACTAAAATGGTATAAAAATTTCTACGGTTTATATAAACAGCTATGCAAAAAGGAGGCGTTAAAAAACCGGTTCGTCCCGCACAACACCAGGTGAGGCCTGGCCTGGAAAAAAAGATGAAGCCTTTGCCCATATTTGATTACCGGGAAATAAAAGGAAACAATCGGTTAAAAAATAAAATTGCATTCATCACAGGTGGAGACAGTGGTATTGGAAAAGCAGTGGCTGTATTATTTGCTAAAGAAGGAGCTACCATTGCTATCGCTTATCTTAATGAAGACAAAGACGCAAAAGAAACAAAACAATACATTGAAGAAAATTATGGCCGCAGGTGCTTATTGATAAAAGGCGATCTGTCCAGGGAAATCAATTGTATCAATGCTGTAAAGAAAACCATTAAACAATTCAGCCGTATTGATATACTTGTCAATAATGCAGCTTTACATTATGAGAATGAAAGCCTGGAAACTCTTTCTACAAAAGAGCTGATAAAAACATTTGAAACGAATATCTTTTCCTATTTCTGGATAACAAAAGCGGCTTTGCCATATATGAGTAAAGGCAGTTGCATTATTAACTCTTCGTCAGTAACAGTAACAGCCTACAGGGGTAGCGGTTCGTTAATTGATTATGCCTCTACCAAAGGAGCTATTGTTGCCTTCACAAGAAGTTTGTCTTCAAATCTTGCAAAAAAAGGGATACGTGTAAATGGTGTAGCGCCGGGCCCTATCTGGACACCACTGATTCCATCCAGTTTTAAAGCAACAAAAGTAGCACAACATGGTAGTGACGTGCCAATGCAAAGGGCCGGTGAACCTGCAGAGATCGCTCCCAGCTACCTTTTTCTGGCTAGTTCGGATGCCAGCTATATGACTGGCCAGTTTTTACATCCCAATGGTGGAGAGATAATAAATGGATAGATGAAATGAGCTCTAAAAAATTTTCGAGCATCCCGATACCTATCAGGATATACCAATCCGCGACGAAAGTTTTTAGGGTGAAATTACATAGCTTGTCCCGAAGCATTTCGTGATGGCCAAAAACAATGAAATTAATACGTGAAAGTTTTGCACAATATTTTGCATTGGCATGCTTTTGGAAACTTATATTTCAAATCTCTTTTAGGGGTGGTTCAAGTAATCTGAGAATATACCCGAATTACCTGATCTGGATAATGCCAGCGAAGGGAGCAAAAGAGAAATAAGGGGTTTTGGTTTACGCCAAAGCCCTTTTTTCATTTTCATCGCTGATCCTTCCAGATCAACTTTATATGTTTTGCCTTTTCAAAAAAATCCAGGCATTTTCTGTCGCCCTTTCCTGTATAACCGCCTGAAGGCGCACAGATAAGATTGCAATCACTGTCGTATAAATTATTGTACTGATCGCAGCATGGGCTGGTAAACAGGTATACCCGTTTACCATCAAAATTATATTCATTCACTTCAGCAGGTGGGTTCCATTTAGGTTCTTTTTGTATCTGCTCAATCCTTTGCTGTATACAGGTAGGAATCGCATCCTTATTTTTATCACATTTTTGATTCAGCAGTGGCAAAGCCAATAAAAGGAAAATAAACTTCATCGCTTCGTATTTAAGCTCTGTGACACGGTATATTTGCATTTCGTTGCAAAAAAAGGACCACGTGGAGAAAAGTAATTTTGTTGATCAGATCAGAGTTTTCTGCAGAAGCGGCCACGGAGGCGCCGGCAGCAGGCATTTTATGCGCAATAAGTTTACTGCTATGGGTGGCCCCGATGGCGGTGATGGCGGGCGTGGAGCACATATCATTTTAAAAGGAAATAGTAACCTTTGGACATTACTTCATTTACGTTATTATAAAACTGTTTTGGCCGAAGACGGAGAAGTTGGAAGCGGCAATAATAGTTCAGGACGATCTGGTAAAGATGTTATCATTGAAGTACCGCTTGGCACTATTGCAAGAGATGAAGATACAGGCGAACAGGAAGTGGAAATATTGACTGATGGACAGGAAGTGATTTGGATGCCGGGTGGAAAAGGCGGTTTAGGCAATAGCCATTTTGCTACACCCACTAACCAGGCCCCTGAATATGCACAAAAAGGTTTGCCAGGTGTGGAAGGCTGGAAAGTTCTGGAATTAAAAGTATTGGCGGATGTTGGCCTGGTCGGATTTCCCAATGCAGGTAAATCCACACTGCTTTCTGTGATCACCGCGGCTAAGCCCAAGATCGCCGATTACGCATTTACTACCATTACCCCCAACCTGGGTATGGTAGAATACCGCGAAGGAAAAAGCTTTTGTATTGCCGATCTACCGGGAATCATTGAAGGTGCTGCTGAAGGAAAAGGTTTAGGTCACCGTTTCCTGCGTCATATAGAACGTAATCCGGTTTTATTGTTTTTAATTCCTGCAGATGCAGCCGATCATAAACAAGAATACGACATCCTGGTTAATGAACTGGAAAAATACAACCCTGAATTATTACATAAACAATTTGTTATCGCCATCAGTAAAAGCGATATGCTGGATGAAGAATTAACTGCTGCTATTAAAAAAGAATTACCTGCCGATATTCCCCATGTTTTCATTTCATCGCTAACCAACAAAGGGCTGATAGAACTGAAAGATCTCCTCTGGAAAGTATTAAATACACCGGCCCAATAATACCCCACCCTTAAAGGGGAGTTTCTGCGTGATAAGAACAAACATTTATCCCAAGAGACAAAGGATAAAATCTAAAATTTGTATGCACCCGATCTTTTTGGTAGCCCTTCCATTTTATAGTACGTTTGTTTATACATAAAAATCATTTATCATGAAGAAACTTTTTATCACGATTGCATTATCTTTTTTGCTTGTTTTAAGATCCTTTGCAGATGAAGGTATGTGGTTGCCGGTGCTATTGGGTCAGCAGGTGTATAATGATATGGTCAAAAAAGGATTGAAGCTGACCAAAGAGCAATTGTACAGCATTAACAAAGCATCTCTCAAAGATGCTATTATTATTTTCGGCGGTGGATGTACAGGAGAAATTGTAAGCGCTGAAGGCCTAATTTTTACCAATCATCATTGCGGTTATGACGCTGTTGCTTCTGCCAGCACGCTGGATAATAATTACCTGCAAAATGGTTTTTATGCAAAAAATAAAAGTGAAGAAATTCCAACTACTTTATCAGTGCAATTTTTACTGCGGATAGATGACGTGACCAAAGAAGTGATGGATTCTTTAAAAGGATTAAGTGGGGTTGACAGGGCAAAAAAACAATTTTCTGTTCTGGCTTCTATCAATGCAAGAATGAGTGATCCGGCACAGAATATTGAAACACGAATAAGCCCCTTATTTAAAGGCAACCAATTCCTGGCTTTCGTCTATCAACGCTACAAGGATGTTCGCTTAGTAGGTACACCTCCCGAAAGCGTTGGAAAGTTTGGCGGCGATACCGACAACTGGGAATGGCCGAGACATACGGGTGATTTTTCTGTTTTTCGTGTCTATACAAATACTGATGGAAAGCCTGCCAATTATGATGAAAACAATAAGCCATTAAAACCAAAATGGTTCTTACCCGTGTCCATCAAAGGGGTTAAAGAAGGTGATTATGCTATGATTTGGGGATACCCGGGTAGCACTAACCGTTATGAAAGTTCTTATGGTATTAAACTGTCTACTGAAATTAACAATCCCACATTGGTTAAGCTAAGAGATATGCGCCTGAAGTATATGTTTGAAGAGATGAAGAAAGATCCGGCTGTTAAATTACAACTGGCTTCTTCCTATGCCAGTATTGCCAACTACTGGAAATTTTATGATGGCGAAACAAAACAATTGCTGAAATATGATATATATGTCAGGAAAAAAACCGCTGAAGAAAAATTCATTGCCTGGGCCGCTGGCAAGCCTGAATACAAGGACATTTTTACCGATTGGGGCAAAGCTTATGATGCATGGACAAAATATGCAAAACATAGGGTTTATATCAATGAAGGTATTTTTGGTTCGCCTCTTATTGGTTTCGCAGCTTCCTTAAAACAATTAGAAGCAGCCCTGGTAAAACCCGGCTCATCAAAAACAGATATACAAAAAGCCATTGATGCTGCCAGCAAATCAAGAACGGAGTTTCTTGCTGAAGAAAATAAAAAATCGGATGAAAATATTGTGGCCGGCGTTACCATGTTATATTACCAGGATGTACCAAAAGAACAACAGCCAGTTGGTTTTTACGGCTCTCTCAAAGATCAGTATGGCCCTTTAGATAATGAAGCTACCTATAAAAAATATGCTGCAGATATTTTCAACAAGACCATGATCTTTGATGATACAAAATGGAATGCCTTTGTAGCTAACCCGGATGCAAATGTATTGCAGGGCGATCCCGCCTTCGCTTATGCCAGTGCCTTCTATGATAATTATAACAGCAAGTATGTTCCGTACTACCAGCAATTCACTACAAAAAATAATGAATTAGGTAGATTGTACCTGAAGGGCATTATGGAAATGGATCCTGTCAAAGCAAAGATGATGTATCCTGATGCTACTTTCACCATGCGGGTTAGTTATGGTGCTGTAAAATCGTATCGTCCCCGGGATGCTGTTTTCTACGACTATGTTACTACATCAAAAGGTATACTTGAAAAATATAAAGCCGGTGATTATGAATTTGATATGCCTGCCAAACAGATAGAACTTTTAAAGAAAAAAGATTTTGGACAATATGCAGACAAGCAAAGAAATGACCTGGTAGTTGGATTCATCAGTACCAATGATATCACGGGGGGCAACTCCGGTTCCCCGGTTTTGAATGGCAAAGGCGAGTTGATCGGTCTTGCTTTTGATGGTAACTATGAAGCGCTAAGCCATAAGCTGGCTTTTGATAAAGATCTCAACCGTACTATCAATGTTGACATCCGTTATGTACTGTGGTGCATTGACAAACTGGGCGGTGCGCAAAATATAATCAAGGAATTGAAGTTGATGAAATAAGTTGCCCAAACTATCAAGGTAGCTTTATTTTAATTCAATACCGGTTACGGTTACCTGAAACTGGTAACTGGCAACCGGTAATTTTTTTCTTATCATTGCAAAGCAATTTAACTGCTTGAAAAAACAAACCTTCATACTATTTCTTTGCATACTTTTTTTTGTTCCGGTTTTTTCCCAAACGGCACAATTCAGCCTGGCTACTGATATCAGCTTACTTCGAAGCTTTAAAAAAGAACAACGCTACTGGGCCATTGGTCAAACGGTAGTCGGCCATTTTAATTTTACACCTAAAAATGGCATATATGTCTGGCTTGCTTATTATAGTAATGGCAAATTCAGCAATCATCCTTCGGCGACTGCCAAATCACCTCTTACATCACCGCAGCAAATAGACTATACCAATGATGCGCAAATGCGCATCAAACATATTTCTGTTGGTTGGAAACATTACCTGAAAGGTGCGTATAATATGGAGGATAAATGGAGCCTTTATGGCTATGCGGGTTTTGGCTTATTACTTGGCAGTATTGAAAATCAGCATTCCGTTTCTATTGACTCTGCTGAGTATTATACCCCTGTTCTCAAAGGAAAAGCCAATTTTAAAAGACTAACTCTTGATCTTGGACTTGGTTATGAAATACCGCTTGGTGGTGATATTTATTTTTATATGGAAGGGCGGGCTTTTCTCCCCACAACAGATTATCCAAGCAATTATCTTTTCGTAAATAAAAAAGCTCCGTTAACTGGTTCCCTAAATACAGGACTCAGAATATTATTTGATTAACAGGAATTTTCTATTACCAATTATTATGAAAGATGAATTACGCATACATCAGGTTGAATTGTATAAGCTTTTTATTCCACTAAAAGAACCATTTGTAATTTCACTTGGTCCTATATACAATGCAGAAAATGTTTTGGTTGTTATACATACGGAGGAAGGTATAACAGGGTTTGGTGAATGCAGTCCTTTTATGAGCATCAATGGGGAAAGTATAGATACCTGTTTTATTGTCGGGCAATATTTTGCCAAACTATTTAAAGGAAAAAATGCTTTGGCTATTGAAGACCGCATTGAAGAAATGGATAAGCTGATCTATGGTAACAGTAGTATTAAAAGTGCATTTGATATGGCGCTGTATGATATAGCTTCACAAAATGCGGGTATGCCCTTGTATAAATTCTTGGGAGGAACGAATACAAAAACAATCATAACTGATTACACGGTAAGCATTGGCGATCCGGAAAAAATGGCCGCCGATGCAGTGAAAATAAAAGAAGAAGGTTATCCTGCTATTAAAATCAAATTGGGGAAAAATGGAGAAACTGATGTACTTCGTATTAAAGCTATCCGCGAAGCAGTAGGCAAGGAAATTCCATTACGAATTGATGCTAACCAGGGATGGTCAGTTGAAGAAGCTATCACTACATTAAAAGCATTAGCTCCATTTGATATACAACACTGCGAGGAACCAATACCGAGATGGGCTTTTATGAAATTGCCGGAAGTAAGAAAGGAAAGTCCTATACCTATCATGAGTGATGAAAGTTGCGGTGATGATCATGATGCAGAACGGTTAATACAATTAGGCGCCTGTGATTATATGAATATAAAATTGGGAAAATCAGGAGGTATATTCAAAGCATTAAAAATGGTAAAACTGGCCGAAGCCGCCATTATGCATTTACAGGTAGGCGCTTTTATGGAATCAAGATTGGCGATGACAGCTTTTGCGCATTTCTCCCTATGCAGCCCGATGATCGAACATTTTGATTTTGATACCGCCCTGATGTTTAGTGAAGATCCGGTAAGTGGTGGTATTGTCTATGAAAAAAATGGGGTGGTGAAAGTGCCGGAGTCGGCGGGTTTGGGGGCATCAATAGATAACGTGTGGTTGAATAAACTAGAAAAAGTAATTATTTAGGTTTACTTTTTTCCCCATTAGTAGCCACAGGCGTATTATCCTTCCATTCCCACAAATGCTTACAGGCATAGGTTCTGTACGGACTCCATTTTTTTGAAATACGCAACAGATCCTCTTTAAATTTCTTTTTATCCTCTCTGTCCAGATTATATAATCTGATCATCGCATTTTGTATGCCCAGATCATCAATAGCAAATACATCTTCCCGGCCTAAAGCAAACATCAGCAGCATTTCCACCGTCCACCGACCTACGCCTTTTATCTGTGTCAGGTAGGTGATCACTTCTTCATTATCCATCCTGTGCAGTTTTTTATGATCCATGCCAAATTCAATTTCAAACTGGGCTACGTTTTTTACATAACTCACTTTGGCATTGGAAAGACCTATACTTCTCAGTGTTTCGGAAGCTGTATCCAGTATTTGTTGCGGCGTTAGTTCCTTATCTCCATATAATGCAAGAAACCTCTTATGAATAACAGTTGCCACTTTGGTAGACAGCTGCTGACTCATAATGGAAGCACAGAGATAGGTACAGATATTCTTTCGTTTTTTTAATTGATACGGTTCGCCGTTTTCAACCAGTTTTTTTAATTTCTTGTCTTTGGAGAGATGGGGAATATAATGCATGCCTGAATGGGATTTAAATAATTTTGCGGAAATAAATATAGAATTTTGTTTCATGTTACGACAACCAATTATCACAAAAGATGGATCACACACGATCGCAGTTCCGGAAATGAATCTCACCTATCATTCTCATCATGGAGCAATACAGGAATCAATGCATATATATATTAATGCAGGGTTGAAGTATCTGTCAGACAACCTGAAAGTATCAGAAGCCTGCATCTTCGAAATGGGTTTTGGTACAGGGTTAAATGCGCTACTTACATTAATGGAAGCAGAAAAAAATCAGCTAACCATTCATTACACTACTATTGAATTGTTTCCCCTACAGGAAGATGAAATAATCTTATTGAATTATTGCGAACAATTGCATCGGAAAGACCTGGAACCTGTTTTTCAACAACTGCACCAATGCGAGTGGGAAAAAGATATCAGTATCACTCCTTTTTTTACACTCTATAAAATAAAAACCGCTTTACACAACTTCACAGCTTCAAAACCACAAAACTTAATTTTTTACGATGCTTTCGCTCCTTCGGCCCAACCAGAACTCTGGACAAAAGAAATCTTTGAAAAGTTATACCAGATACTTTTACCTGGTGGAATATTAGTGACCTATTGCAGCAAAAGTGATGTGCGCCGGGCTATGCAGGCAGCTGGTTTTATTGTAGAAAAGATTCCAGGACCACGGGGAAAAAGAGAAATGGTGAGGGCAAGGAAAGTAAGTGGGGAATAGCCAGAAGCGAGTGGGAAGTCCCACTTGCCACTCACCACTTCCCATTTACCTACTCGACACTCCAGCTCATCTCCCCGCCTTTTTCATCTTTCAGTGTAATACCCAACTGAGCTAATTGGTTTCTGATCTTGTCGGATGTAACAAAGTCTTTTTTCCCTTTTGCTTCTTTTCGGATATCAATCAGTAATTGCATTACACCCTGTAGTTTTTCATTGTCTGCAGCAGAAATACTTTTCAATCCTAAAATATCTTCAATATAAACGCTGAATTGTTTTTGCAACAATTCAAACGTTTCTTTTGATAAAGAAATAACCGGAATTATCTTATCCTTCATAGAATTGATGACCGGAACCAGTTCAAACATATTTGCCAATACACGGGCAGTACTGAAGTCATCATTCATAAATTCATCAAACTCAGATATGAGTTTCGATACACGGCTTTCAAGCTCCAGATCACCAGTTTCTACTTGTAGCTCAAAGCTCGTAGCTTTTAGCTTCCCTAAATTCTCATACGCTTCCCACAATCTTTTCAATCCTTTTTCCGATGCCTGTAGTGCCTCATTACTGAAATCAAGTGTGCTTCGGTAATGTGTTTGCAGAATAAAGAATCGTATCACCATTGGGTGATACGCCTTTTCCAAAATAGGATGGCTGCCGCTGAACATTTCTGTCAGTTGGATCTGGTTATTATAACTCTTTCCCATCTTGCGGCCGTTGATAGTGATCATATTGTTATGTATCCAATAGCGAACCGGTGCATGATGATTGCAAATAGTACTTTGCGCTATCTCACTTTCATGATGCGGGAACAACAGGTCCATTCCTCCACCGTGAATATCAAACTGTGATCCTAAATATTTTGTAGCCATTGCAGAACATTCAATATGCCATCCCGGAAAACCAATTCCCCACGGGCTTTGCCAACGCATAATATGCTCCGGTGCCGCATTTTTCCACAACGCAAAATCAGCTTTATCTCTTTTTTCTTCCTGCCCGTCCAGGTCTCTTGTGGTTTCTATAAGATCATCTATCACTCTTCCACTCAGCTTTCCATAATCGTAAGACGCCGCATATTTTTTTACATCAAAATAAACAGAACCATTTACTACATAGCCATATCCTGCTTTAATGATTTTTTCTATCATACCGATTTGCTCTACAATATGACCTGTGGCTGTAGGTTCAATAGAGGGCGGTAATGTATTGAATTGCTGCATCGCCCAATGAAACAGGTTGGTGTATTTCTGCACCAGTTCCATTGGTTCCAGTTTTTCCAATACCGCTTTTTTTGAAATCTTATCTTCCGCTTCTCTTCCTTCTTCTTCAAAATGACCGGCATCAGTAATATTGCGTACGTAGCGAACTTTATATCCCAGATGCATGAGAAAACGATTGATCACATCAAAAGTGATATATGGCCTTGCATGACCTAAATGACTTTCACCGCTAACAGTAGGTCCGCATACATACAAGCCTACATGACCCGGGGTAATGGGGGTAAAAACTTCTTTTGTTCTTGACAGCGAATTATAAACTTTCAGTTCACTCATACTATTATCTAAAGTGCGGCAAAAATAGCAAAATAAGCGGCAAAGCTATGAAGGATCTCAAACCAGCATCAGGTGTTAACGATTTATTTGCGCTCAAATAAAAGCTGTACGTAGCGGGGTAAGTCCTTTTAACGGTTTATGTTTTTCAACTCTATATCGGCAACCAGCATGTAATGATCTGAGTAGTTTTTTACGATACGTTTGAATTGGTCAATACGAAAACGCTTATCTGCGAAAATATAGTCAATACGAAGTGTTGGTGATATAGCGGAAAATGTGCGGCCGATGCCAAATCCTCTTTTCAGAAAGGCATCCTGCATGTTGCCTTTTATTTTAAAATAAGTGTAAGAGTTAGGTATATCATTAAGATCACCACAGAATATGAGTGGATAGGGGCTGTCACCTAATACCTGTTCAATAATATCCGTCTGTAATTTACGATTGACCACTCCTTTTTTAATCTTCGAAAAAATCGTTTTTGAGTTGGAAACAATTCCTTCATCTCCTTCTTTTATTTTATCAATTTTTTCATAATCGGTTTTAACAAGTTGCACTGATTGCAGGTGAGTGGTATATACCCTGATGATCCGGTTTTTTAACCTGATATCCGCGTGCATCAATGCTTCGGGCAAGGTAGGCCTGGGATAACGGATCAGGCCGCTGTCAATGATCGGGAAACGGGAATAAATAACACTGCCAGTAAAAATATTATTGCCATCCAGTTCATGAGAATAATAATAGTATGGATAATGGTAGCAGTGATTCAGATAGTAATTATAAAGATG
>CAMLEX010000002.1 GCA_946479055.1 uncultured Bacteroidota bacterium
TTTGTGTTTGATTTATTCAACAATCCGCAACTTCCTAATCTGTCGGATTTATCTAATGCAGAGTTATTGCCATATATTGGACTTTTCTCACTTATGGGTTAATTAGGCCTGGGCTCTTCGATGTTAACTCAGATAACCGCTAGAAAACTGCTTTACATTTTGGGCGTTATTTTTCTATGGTTAAGTGTGCTATGTTTGTTGGTAGCCAGCTTTTATGGACACATTATCATCGGGAGTATCGTCTTTTGCATTCCCTTTCTGGTATCATCCCTTTATCCTTTTTTTAATAAAGTTGTTAGGCAGATGTGGAATAAAATGAATGCTTAAACTTCGGGAAGTGCAGCCAACAAATAAGGCTTCGTCGGGTGCGGCTTCACCAACGATGAAGCCTCAATTATACGGAACCTTTCTTCCTCTTTCCTTCCCGAGTGTCTCACTTTCCTAGGCGATGTATCAGATAGTCATGTGCGTTGATTTTGCGGCACTTGCCGTACTATGGAAATGAAGTTGAGTAGCTATCTAAACCGATCCGCAGAGTCTGATTTTTTTGTTTCATTTAATATTGACAAATAGTTAGATTGGAACAAATACTGACGTAAATACAAGCGTTGGCTGCCATTTGCGCAACGTTTTCGATTGAAGAGATGTCAGAGTAATAAAGGGACTAATTATGAAACAGATACTTTTTGCAATATTGACCTTGACGATATTAATTTCTTCTTGCAAAAAGAATAATGCAGACAATGACAATGCTTTGATAATTAAAAATGGTACTTACATCGGCACATTTCAAAGACAAGTTTCAGGAAGCGGACTAATCTCTAATGTGACAATTACTTTTAATCGCAGCGACTGGACAGGACAAAGTCAATATGCAAAATACCCTGCGTTATGTCGTGGGACATATAAAATAGATGGTGCAGACCAGATAACTTTTGAAAATTCTTGCCCCTGGACAGCAGAATTCGATTGGACGCTAATTCTATCAGGAGAATATAAACTTATAGTTAGTGGCAATAGCATTGAGATTTCAAAAGATTATAGTGGTGCATTTAAGGACATCTACAAGTTAACAAAGCAATAAATTTTTTCTTCCTTCCCGGGCGTCCGCCCACTTTCAAAGACGAAGTGTCAGATAACCTTGTGCGTTGCTTTGTAACTCTCGCCGTACTATGGAAATGAAGTTGCATAACTACCTGAAACGATCCTCAGTGTGTGATATTTTTGGTTTCACTTAATATTGATAAATAGTTAGATTTGGAACAAAGAACGACGTCAATACAGGCGTTGGCGTCTATTTTGTTGGACATGGCGTCTCTTTGTGAATCAGAAAAAACAAAATAAACACCTGTAGTGAATAAGACAATTTATAAAGTTGGATTTTGGACAGGGATTATTGCATTTGCTGCAACCGTTGCATTTTTCATCGTTCAGATTTTACAACTTTTAAAAATTCTAAGTTATCCATGGGACGAAATATCCATATACGGATTTTCTCTTTGCATTACTATTCCCTTTTTGCTTGAAATGCTTGCACTTCACCATATAGCGCCACCGGAGAAAAAGTATTGGAGCCATGCAGCTCTGATCTTTACTGCTATATACGTAGTATTTGTTACAGCTAACTATGTTGTTCAATTAGCGACAGTAATTCCCATGACACGTAAAGGAGCTGCTGATGAAATTCGTATCCTCATTCAAACACCACACTCTCTCTTTTGGAACTTTGATGCCATTGGATATATATTTATGGGTTTAGCAACATTAGTTGCCGTGCCTATATTTGAAAAAGTGGGATTTCAAAAGTGGGTAAGACTTGTATTTTTAATTCATGGACTTGTCACCCCTTTAATTGCATTTGTTTATTTCTATCCTGACTTTTCAGATAAATTACTGCTGCTTGGTTTACCCTGGGGAATTACAGCACCAGCATCGATGTTAGTGCTTGCAATAATGTTTAAAAAGAATTATGAAATAAATAAATATAGCAATGAGTAACCACTACTCAACGGAAAAGGTTATTCGCTATACATTTGGCATCTTTCTTCCTTACCGAGTATCTGTCCGCTTTCAAAAGTTATGTGTCAGATAACGTTGTGCGTTGATTGGTGGCACACTCACCGTGCCATAGAAATTTAATAGCCGGTTTATTTAGCACGGCGTAAGTAACACAACAGCTAAAGGCCATGCAATCTGCGACAGATTGCATGGCCACAAAAACAAGAGCAGGTTATTTCCAACCGCCTCCCAAAGCCCTGTATATATTCACGACAGCGTTCAGTTGTTGTTTTTTGGTTTCTACCAGTTCAAGTTTAGCTTCCAACGCATCCCGTTGCGTCATCAACACTTCCAGGTAATCAGCCCGTGCAAACTTGAAGAGATCGTTGGATATGTCAATCGATTTTGTGAGGGCTGCTACTTGTTTTGCCTTAAAGTCATAACTCTTTTCAAGGTTGCTGATACCCACCAATTGTGTCGATACCTCGAGATAGGCATTTAAAATGCTTCTCTCATAATTATACATGGCCTGTAACTGTCTTGCATTGGCTGTATAAAATTCAGCTTTGATGGCATTCCGGTTGATCAGCGGCCCCGCCAGGTCGCCTGCCAGGGAGTACAACAACGACTCGGGAAGCTTCACCAGGTAGGAGGGGTTAAATGCCTGAAATCCTATTGCTGATGAAATCCCGAAAGAAGGATAAAATTCCGCACGGGCAACTTTCACGTCCAGTTTCGCAGCCGCTAATGCCAGTTCCGCCTGCTTGATATCAGGCCGATTGCCGAGCAGTTGCGAAGGCACCCCTGAACCAACGACGGCAGACACCATCTGTAGGAAATTGGCTGTATCCCTTGCTATGGGTTGCGGATATCGGCCCAACAATAAGTTGATCCGGTTTTCGGTTTCTTTTATTTGTTGAAGAATGTCGAATTGCAGGCTTTCGGATTTGAATACCTCGGCTTGAAATTTTTGCACGGCTAGTTCCGTAGCCCGGCTGGCCTCTTTTTGAATTTTCACGACGGAGAGAGCGTTTTTTTGCAGATCGATGTTTTGTTGTACAATCGTAAGTTGGTTATCAAGAGCCACCAATTCGTAGTATGAATTGGCCACTTCGGCAACCAGGCCGGTCTGCACAAAATTTTTGCCCTCTACCGTTGACAAATACCGGCTGACCGCGGCTTTTTTGCTATTACGCAGCTTTTTCCAGATATCTACCTCCCAGTTTGCATAGGCAGCTACGGTAAAATCCATTAGCGGATCCGGCATTTCTTTTCCCGGTTTGATTTCGGTAGATGCATCACCTGCACCCTGGCTGGTATACCTTCCCACTTTTTCAACACCAATACCTCCTCCTAACCCAACGGTTGGCAACAATGCACCCTTTCTAAGCCTTATTTCATTCCTTGCAATCTCGATTTCCTGCAACGTGATATTTAGCTCCTGGTTGTTTTGTATTGCAGTATCAATCAAACTTACAAGGGCTTTGTCTTTAAAGAAGGTCCGCCAATCAACTGTTGCTGCATTAGCTGTATCCCCTTTGTTATTGTAAGATTGGGGGACTGACCTGTTTTCGGCCCGCTGCACCATGGTGGGCGCCTTGCAACTGGCAACGGCAAGGCAGAGGCCGAGTATGCTGATATATGTATGTATCCTTAATTTAAACATTGTGATCGATTTCTTCTGTTAATGGATTTTCTTCTTCGTCTTCAGTCAACATTCGCTTCTCTGCGATGCGGCCGAATATGTAATACAAACCGGGGATGATGAGTACCCCGAAAACAGTACCGAAAAGCATTCCCCCGGCAGCGGCAGTACCTATCGTTCTATTACCAATTTTACCCGGACCGGAGGCAAAAACTAACGGAATAAGCCCGGCAATAAATGCAAAGGAGGTCATTAGGATTGGGCGGAATCTTACCACCGAACCTTCAATGGCGGCTTGTAATACCGTATATCCCGACCGGTGTTTCTGCACCCCAAACTCAACGATGAGTACAGCGTTTTTACCCAACAAACCGATTAGCATGATCATGGCCACCTGGGCATAAATATTGTTTTCCAATCCCAACAATTTCAGCAGGAGGAATGCACCAAATACACCGGCAACAAGCGATAGGATAACAGCAAAGGGCAACACAAAACTTTCATACTGCGCAGCCAGGATCAAATACACAAAGGCAAGGCAAATGATGAAAATAAAAATGGCCTCATTACCGCGCCCCACCTCATCTTTGGATATACCGGCCCAATCGATAGCAAAACCTCTTGGCAAAGCTTTTTGCGCCACTTCGTTGATGACCTTAATGGCTTCGCCACTACTATAGCCGGGTGCAGACGAGCCGCTTATTTCCGAAGCATTATACATGTTGTGCCTGGTAATCTCCGACAGGCCATACACTTTTTCCATTTTCATAAAATCTGAGTAGGGGACCATTTCATCATGATTGTTCTTAACATATAGCTTCAGGATATCTTGTGGCAAGGCCCTGTATTGCGGCGATGCCTGTACGATTACCTTGTACTGGCGGTCGTATTTGATAAAACTGATTTCGTAATTACTTCCTATCAGCGTGGAAAGTGTATTCAGTGCATTTTCAATGGTGATGCCTTTTTGTTGGGCCAGATCGTTGTCCACCCGTAGCATATATTGGGGATAGCTGGCGCTGTAAAAGCTGAATACTGAAGACAGCTCTTTACGTTTGTTGAGCTCTTTCACAAAGTCATTGTTCACCGTTTCCATTTTTTTATAATCGCCGGATCCTGCTTTATCCAGTAAGCGCAACTCAAAACCACCAGCGGCGCCATAGCCGGGAACTGCCGGCGGTTGAAAAAATTCTATGGTGGCGCCGGTGATGTTTTTTGTTTTCTCCTCCAGCTCTTCCATCACCTGCTGCACATTATGCTTCCGGTCGTTCCAGCTTTTCAGGTTGATGAGACAGGTCCCTGCATTAGCACCCGTTCCTTCGGTAAGGATCTCATAGCCGGCCAGGGCGGAAACCGACTGTACATCTTCAATCCCTTCGGCAATCTTTTGCAGTCTTTCCGCTATCTGGTTAGTTCTTTCCAATGATGAACCAGGAGGCGTTTGGATTACTGCATAAAACATTCCCTGGTCTTCGTTGGGAATAAAACCTGAGGGTACGCTGTTATTCAAAAAAAAGATTCCGATACAAAAAGCGATCAGCATTAGAAAGGTGACCACTCTCTTATTAACTATCTTACCCAACACATTTTGATAACTGCCGGTGAGCCTGCTGAACCAATTATTGAAACCAGTCAGTATGCTATTCAACCATGTCTTCTTTTTTGGTTTGCCGTGGGTATTTTTCAACATCATTGCACAAAGTGCCGGTGTGAGGGTAAGCGCTACCACACCCGAAAGAATAATGGAAGTGGCCATCGTAATAGAAAACTGCCGGTAGAATATACCTACCGGACCAGACATAAATGCAACCGGGATAAACACGGCTGCCATTACGAAGGTGATAGCAACAATTGCCCCGCTAATCTCATGCATCGCTTCCATGGTGGCCTTGCGGGCTGAAAGGTGTTTTGTTTCCATCTTAGCATGTACCGCTTCAATAACTACAATGGCATTATCCACCACAATACCAATTGCAAGCACCAGGGCAAACAACGTGATAAGGTTTAATGTGATGCCGAAAAATTGCATGAATACGAAGGTGCCGATAAGGGAAACAGGCACCGCAATGGCGGGAATGATGGTTGAACGCCAGTCGCCGAGGAACAGGAAAACTACCAATCCCACCAGTATAAAGGCTTCCACAAGGGTATGAATTACCTTTTCAATAGAGGCATCCAGGAATTTTGATACATCATAGCTGATCTCATAATCCATTCCTTTTGGAAAAGAGTTCGCCTTTATTTCCGCCATTTTCGCCTTTACTTTCTTAATTACATCGCTTGCGTTACTTCCATACGATTGCTTCAGCACAATGGCCGCCGAAGGTTTTCCATTCAGGTTGGAATAGATATCATACATCGAACTTCCAAACTCAATATCAGCCACATCTTTCAGGCGTAGTATTTCGCCGTCTGCACTGGATCGCAAGACGACATTTTCATATTGCTCCTTAGTGGTGAACCTTCCTGAATATTTTAAAACGTATTCAAATGCCTGGGACCTTTTACCAGAGCTTTCGCCTGTTTTACCCGGCGATGCTTCGAGGCTTTGCTGATTAAGTGCTTCCATCACTTCATCGGCAGATATTTTGTAAGCCAACATCCGGTCTGGTTTCAACCAAACCCGCATGGCATATTCACGGTTACCGACAATATCGGCAACACCTACGCCATCTACTCTTTTTAATTCTGACAACACATTAATATCCGCGAAATTGAAAAGGAATTTTTGGTCAGTGCTGGTGTCCTTGCTGTAAAGGTTGATGTACAGGAGCATATTCGATTCCTCGCGGGTGATCTTTACGCCTTCACGTACTACCAGTGGCGGCAGTTTATTAACTACTGATGCTACCCGGTTTTGAACGTTTAGCGATGCCTGGTTAGGATCGGTTCCCAGGTTAAAAACAACCTGTATGGTAGCCTCACCGTCGTTACCTGCATCTGATGCCATGTATTTCATTCCCGGCACACCATTGATGGCTCTTTCCAGGGGAATGATTACAGACTTGATCATTAATTCGCCATTGGCTCCGGGATACGCCGCGGTAACATTCACCTTAGGCGGCGATATGGAGGGAAATTGAGTGACGGGTAATTGAGTAACAGCCAGGATGCCCAGGAAGACAATGATGAGGGATATGACAATGGACAGTACCGGCCTTTGTATAAATTTATTAAACATTGACTGTATTAATTTGATTGAACTATTCGGCTTTTAACCGCAATTGGGAAATCACATCTTCAGGTTTTTGAAATACGTACCCGATCTTTTCGTCATCTTTTACTTTCTGAATGCCTTCAAGCAATACTTTGTCGGTTTCAGAAATGCCGCTGTTCACGAGGTAGAGATCAGGCATTTGACCACCAATAGTGATCTCTCTCGAACTAACAACATTGTCCCTACCTACAACAAAAACATATTTCTTATCCTGAATTTCGTAAGTGGCTTTTTGCGGAATGATCAATGCATTTTTTTGCGGCATGGTCATTAGCACCTTACCCGTTTCACCATTTTTTAAAAGCAGCTCGGGGTTTGGAAAGTTGGCCCTGAAAGCAATATTTCCAGTTTCGTTATTGAACTCGCTTTCGATGGTTTCCACATTGCCCGCATATTTCAATGATTGGCTATTGGCGAGCAGCAGGTGCACCTGGGTGTTTCCCCTGCTTTTTTTATTAGTTTGATAATCAAGATACTCGGGTTCTGATACATTGAAATAGGCGTACATCTGGCTATTATCTGAAAGGGTAGTCAGCAACTCACCTTCATCAATAAGGCTGCCCAATTTCTTCGGCAGGCGGTCAATTGTGCCGTCAAACGGAGCCCTGATTTCTGTGAAAGAGAGGTGTATTTTTGCAAGCGCTGTTTCGGACTTAGCCTGGTCGAGTTTGGCCTGGGCCATTGCCTGCTCGTTTTTAGAAACCACATTTTTTTCCACCAGGGCTTTAGTGTTTTGTAGCTCTATCTCTGCCGCATTAGCTTCCGCCTGCGCTTTCATCAGCTCAGCCTCGTATATTTTCGGCATTATTTTAAATAAGACCTGGCCAGCCTTCACAAATTGACCCTCATCAACATATATATTTTGCAGGAAACCTTTTTCCTGCGCTCTTATCTCAATGTTCTTAATAGAACGTATTTGAGCAACATACTCTTTGGTAAAGGAAGTATCAACTCTTAGAGGGCATGTAACAGCGTACTTGCCAGCTTCTTCTTTTTTTTCTTTTTTAGGGGCACAGCTTGTTAGGCACACAAAGGCACACAAGCCTGCGAACATGACTACTCTTTTCATGGTTGTAAACGGAAATAATTTGTTTGGGTGATTGGATGTAGAAATCCATTTGGCTACAAAACGGCTCAGGTAGTTAGGCTGCCAATTGAATAGAGGGGCAGGTTCAATGATGAAAATCAATGATAATCCGCCAACACTTAAGAGGCATCCAGAATAACTATTAAGCACTGATGACGAATCAGATTCTTAAATTTCTTTGTAAAATGTACCTGTGCGATGCATGCGGCCAAAAGAACGGGAATTTAGCAGAGTTGCGACGAAGATTTAAAAAAGATTGGTAAGAGGAGATGGAATGAAAACCAATAACCGATCTGTATTTTCCTGATAAATCATTTCCATCATCATCTTCCACATCTTCGCAAATGAGGATTTTATATTTTTCAGGTAGGCTACTGTTTTTACCAGAAACCTTATCCAGTCCTATCTTGTTGAGTGTTGCCGCTTCCGAGTTACTGCTGCTGAGCCCGACTCCTGCCAAAGAATTGACATTGCCGAACAGCATGAAAAATACGGAAGCTAAAAAAACAACTACTCTCATTTGTTGGGCGAAATTAGAAAAAAATGTGAAAGCAAATGCAAATGGAATAGAATTAACAATGGCTTTACGATATTCTACGTCAGTGATAAACTTTACGCTGAATGTGTAGTGGACTGCCTAAAACGATCCTCAGTGAGTGATATTTTTTGTTCCATTTAGTATTGATAAATAGTTAGATTTGGAACAACTAATGACTTCATCAGGCGGTATGGCCAATGCACCTAGGCTATACAAGCAATTAGCTCCCCAATAAATGCATATAGCATGGCAAAAACGAAGACATTTAAAACGGATCAGGATGTAACAGAATTTATTAATTCAGTTGCTGATGAAAAAAAACGAACAGATAGTTTCAAACTAGTAGCAACAATGTCAGGCGTTACTGGATTTAAACCTTACATGTGGGGACCAAGTATAATTGGATTTGGTAATTATCATTACAAATATCAAAGCGGTCATGAAGGAGATGCCCCATTAGCAGGTTTCTCGCCCCGTAAAAACGCAATAACATTATACCTGGCTTCTAAGTTTCCGGAAAGAGATGAATTATTAAAGCAATTGGGAAAATATAAATTGGCTGTTGCTTGTATTTATATAAAAACACTTGACGACATCAACATTTCTATTTTAAAGAAAATGATCAGCGCATCAGCGAGATATGTAAAAAAGCTTTATCCCAATTAAAAAATCGAAGTACTACCCATAACTTCTTTCTTGACGGGGTGTCCGCCAAACGATACTATATACAATCGAAGTTCGCTATACAAGGCTTGGAGAATAAGAATCATCTTAGAATCAGATTGCGTCGGTCTGCCTGCAGCATTCGTAATACGTCAACCTCGTATAGGCATCCCTCGCAATGACGGAGACTCCGGAGTATAAATGTTTTTTGTATTCCCGGAGTCTCCGTCATTGCGAGGCCGCTGAAAATGCTGTTGCATAGTCGTTAAATGGCGCGGCTGAAACAATCTTCTTTTTTCTTGCCGGGTGTCTCCCCACTTTCACAAATTCTGTGTCAGGTGGCTTATGCATTGATTTGTGGCACCCGCCATATTATGGAAATTAAGGTGAGTAACTGTCTGAAACGATCCTCAGTGTGTACTATTTTTGTTCGATTCAGGTATTGATAAAGAGTTAGATTTGGAAGTAATAAGGATATAAATACAGTTTTAAAAAAAATGAATCTTACTAAAATTGAAAGCAATTGTTTATACAAAATACGGCGGCCCTGAAGTTCTGCAGACCAAAGAAATAGAAAAACCTTATCCGAAGGACGATGAAGTCCTGGTAAAAGTTTATGCTGCATCAATAAATGATTGGGATGATGGCCTTCTCCATGGTGACTTCGTAAATCGGCTTCTAAACGGTCTTCTAAAACCGAAGAGACAAATACTTGGTTCCGATATTGCAGGACGAATTGAAGCAGTTGGCAAAAATGTAAAACAGTTTAAAGCAGGTGATGAAGTGTATGGTGATTTGAGTGGTCGCTGGGGAGGTTTCGCTGAATATACTTGTGCCACTGAAAAAGCATTAGCGCTGAAACCGGCCAGCATGAGCTTCGATGAAGCAGCGGCGATACCACAGGCGGCAATGTTGGCTGTACAAGGTCTTCTTGACAGAGGCAAAATTAAACCAGGACAAAAGCTGTTAATTAATGGCGCAGGTGGCGGTGTTGGTACTTTTGGAGTGCAGATAGCAAAATTATACGGGGTTGAAGTAACTGGCGTTGATAGCACCAGTAAATTGGATATGTTGCGCTCAATGGGCTTTGATCATGTCATTGATTATACAAAAGAAGATTTCACTAAAAATGGGCAGTGCTATGATTTGATTCTTGACGTTAAGACCAATCGTTCGACATTCGATTATGCCCGTGCATTGTGCCGCAATGGAATTTATGTCACGGTTGGAGGTTCTATGGCCCGGCTTCTCCAGGCTTTGTTCCTGGGGCCGTGGATTTCGCTGATCAGTAAAAAGCACATCCGTATCGTCGCTCTGAAGCCAAACAAGGATTTAGCTTATATCAACGAGCTATTCGAAACTGGTAAACTAAGACCTGTGATAGATGGACCTTATAATCTGGATGACGTTCCTGAAGCATTCAGGATTTTTGGAAAAGGAGAGCACAAAGGAAAAATGGTAATAACTATGTCTTGATGTGGCTAACTAATTGATCATTGATTTCAACCATTCATTGTATTCCCGGAAGTCCGGCTTCTTATTTTAAAGCCTTTCATTTTTTTAGATACAAAGGTGGAACTAAATACCATTAGTTCTGATACCATCATTCGCGGATTGGCGTTTATAATGGCATGGTAGAGCAATATTAACATAAGACAGGTTTTGGTCAATTAAAATTCAGCAGGGTACGGATTAACAGGGTTTTTCAAAAGACGGATATACTTTTCATCAGGATATTAAAATAACCCGCTTACAACAACACAAAGAAACGATTAAGGATAGCCTGAAAAAATAGAGCAAATTGCCAATCGGGGGTAATTATTTTAGTGAAGGAAATGTAGAATTTGATCTACGGAAACCTACCCATATTTTCCACCGGAATGCTACGAAGAAAAAATGCCTCTGCATTTTGCAGAGGCATAGATCTATGACACAGATAATAACAATTAGCCCAAACAAACTGATGCTTTGATTTGCTATCAAGGCTGCAGAATGTTGCCCATTCTATTGCCAGGTTCACTCAGGGTCACGATGCCCCAAAGCCCAGCTCTAAGGCATGGCTATGAAACCATTGAGAAAACCATTCGAAGAAAAAAGCATCAGTAAGGCAAAGAAAATCTTGTCAACTTTATTGTTTGATCATACCTGGCCGATGCTTTTTTTATTATATACCTTTTGCCAGCAATTCATCAAGATTTGTGTGAGCGGCGCTAAATCCTTCTTTGAAGCCCATTTCAATTATCTTTTCCATATCGGCTTCACTGTCGAATGCAATTTCCACTTCTACTTTTGTCCCGTTGGCCGATTTGTTAAATACGACTTTCCAATGCATACGGGCAAATTCTGTATTGATCTTGCCATTTTCATCGCAGAAAGCATCAAGCCCGGTATACGATTTATTGGGAGCAATAGTTTCATAATCAGCCCTGCAATATTGACGGGTACCATCAGGCCCTTCCATGTAATAAAGCCAGGTGCCGCCTTCACGGAAATCCATTGACTGGGTGTTTGCTTTCCATGGTTTGGGCGCCCACCATTGATCAAGCAGTTCGCTTTCCGTCCAGGCTTTCCAGACCTGCTCTACAGGAGCATCAAATTCTCTTACTACACTGATTTTTTTGTTGATTACGTCTTTCGTGTAGATTGTTTCTTTTGTGGCAATCATGATTTTTTTGTTTTAATGTTTTTTAATACGGTATCTAATTGTTCAAACCGGGCTTCCCATTGTGCTCTGAATGGCTCAAGCCATTTATCTACTTCTTTCATTTTTTTTGTATTTAAATAACAATAAATTTCCCTGCCAGAATGCTCTTGTCTCACCAATTGGCACTCCGTAAGGATTTTAATATGCTTTGATACGGCCTGCCTGCTGCAGTCAAAATGTTCAGCAAGGGCGTTGGGTGTCATTGCCTGAAGGGCTATAAGGGTAAGAATGGCCCTACGGGTGGGGTCGGCAATTCCCTGGAATACGTCTCGTCTCATTTTTGATATTATTTAATCAGCAACTATTCGGTTGCAAATATAAGCGCAATCGTTTGGTTGCACAAATCTTTTTTTTCACAACTGGCAGGTTGAAATTGCGGGGCTTAGTAAGGCAGCAAACTCACCCGGCAAAAGAAGTCGTCAAATACTGTAAATTCGAAAGATGAAATTTGATAAAGCGATACCCATTCTTTATTCCGCTAATGTAGCGGTCAGCCTTGCCTACTATACGGAAGTACTGGAGTTTGAAAACAAATGGGGTTGGCAGGATCCGCCAACATTCGGCGGGGTAAGCAAAGATTGCGTCGAAGTATTCTTTTGCGAAAAAGGGCAGGGGAGCCCCGGTACCTGGCTTTCTATATTTGTTGACAACGTAGATGAATACTACGAAAGGATAAAAGCCAAAGGCGCTAAGATCCTTTCCGCTCCCGAAAGTATGGAGTGGAATGTACGTGAAATGCTGGTGGAAGACCCCGATGGGCATAGGATAAGATTCGGGCATAGTATTGAGTCCACAGAGTAATAATTACGGATTACTTTTCTTTGCTTCTTGTTCAGAGCTCCCGCCTCTGCGAGGCTTGCAGCCTCGCAGAGTTATTATGTTGCCTTTGGCAATTAAAATAAAAGTCGATTGCCGTTAATCCCTTTTTTCCTTCATAATCTGCATGAAATCGGGGAATTACAAATTAGGTTTGCTATTAAATTTTAATGTCGTAAAACTGAAAGAAGGATTTAAAAGAGTTGTAAACGACCTGTAATTCCTTCTTAGCGGACTTTGCGAAAAACTTTGTCTTCTCTTTGCGGTTAATTTTTTTTTACCGCAAAAGCTTCGACCGGATTACATTCTCTCCGGCACTTTAATTCCCATCAATCCCATTGCTGATGCGATGATATTGGCTGTTAGTTCACTCATCTGCAAACGCAGTTGTTTCTTTTCTTCCGATTCAGCATTCATCACAGAATGCTCCGTATAAAACGTATTGAATGTTTTGGCCACGTTGAAAGCATAAATAGCCAACAGCGAAGGATTATGTTCCTGCAATGCCTGCTCAATGATAGTTGGATATTGTTCCAGTAAAACGATCAATTCTTTTTCTTTCGGTAATAATTTGCCTGTTGCTTGTGCCTTGTCTCTTGTTCCTTGTTCCTTCCGCAGGATTGATTTAATCCTTGCATGTGTATATTGAACAAATGGCCCGGTAAATCCATGAAAGTCGATAGACTCTTCCGGATTAAAGATCATCCGTTTTTTAGGGTCCACTCTTAATAGGAAAAACTTCAGAGCGCCTAATGCAATGGTATCATAGAGTTCATTCAATTCACCGGGATTAAAATCTTTTACTTTTCCCAGTTCCTCTGTTTTTTCTCTTGCTACTTTCTTCAATTCTTCAATCATGTCATCAGCATCTACCACCGTTCCTTCACGGGTTTTCATTCTACCGGAAGGCAGTTCTACCATGCCATAGCTGAGATGGTAAATACCATCTGCATAAGGCTTACCTAATTTTTGCAGGATTAGTTTCAGCACTTTCATGTGATAATTTTGTTCATCAGCTATCACATAAATACTCTGATCATATTTAAATTCTTCAAATTTTTTATCGGCAAGACCTAAATCCTGTGTGATATATACAGAAGTCCCATCTTTCCTTTGCACTATTTTTTCATCCAGGCCATCAGCAGTAAGATCTATCCATACACTGCCATCTTCTTTTTTATAAAATACGCCTTTCTTCAAACCATCTTCTACAAATTCTTTTCCCAGCAAATAGGTTTCACTTTCAAAATAATTCTTGTCGAAATCGCTGCCTATCTTTTTATAGGTTTCATTAAATCCTTCATATACCCAGCCATTCATTTTTTGCCAGAGTGCCCTTACTTCAGGATCGCCGTTTTCCCAATCCAGCAACATTTTTTGTGTTGCCAGCATAATGGGCGTATTTTTTTCCGCCTCCTCCTTACTCATTCCTTCAGCAATCAATACCTCTGCCTGCGTTTTATGTTCCTGACCGAACAATACATAATAATCACCTACAAAATGATCGCCTTTGATACCTTCTGATTCAGGTGTTTTCCCTTCTCCAAATAATTTCCATGCCTCCATTGACTTGCAGATATGGATACCACGGTCATTCATGATAGCTGTTTTGTAAACAGTATGCCCCGTAGTTTTTAATATTTCCGCTACACTCCAGCCGAGGAAATTATTTCTTAGATGACCAAGGTGCAGGGGCTTGTTGGTGTTAGGGGAGGAGTATTCTACTATTACTTTATGTTTATTTGCTGGTTGATGGCCTAATTGTTTATTGTTATAGGATGTTTGAAGAAAATTGATCCAAAAATTATCAGTAACAACAAGATTTAAAAATCCTTTTATCACGTTGAAGGATGAAAAGAGATCCGTATTATTTTTTATAAGATACTCGCCGATCTCATTGCCCAATTGTTCCGGGGATTTCTTCAATTGTTTCACAAAAGAAAAAAGTACCAGTGTATAATCGCCTTCAAACTCTGGTTTGGTCAAATTAATGGTAAGATCAGCTTCCTGGAATCCGGTAACTATCGGATCCTGCCCGTATAAATCCTGCAATGCCTTTACTATAAGTGGTTTTATCGTGTTTACAATGCCCATCCTGTCTATAATTTTGCTGCGAATTTACGGAAACCCTGCCCGACAAACCTGATAGCGATAGAATAAACCAGGGCAGACGCATTAAAATCCGAAACGGGCACACGGATAACACGGATTAGATGGATTTATTTTTATGGTAGTGGCCTTACTCTTGAATATATAATGTCTTTACCGGGATAATCACGGATTTATCCGCCTGCGTCGGATAAAAAACCCATTTACATCCCTGCCCGTTCGGTCAGGCGGGCGGACGTCTCAACAGTGTCATCCGTGTGCTTTTCTTAACCGATTTAATCATTTTACAAAACGGAGTTATTAATATTAAATCCCCTTGGGCGGATTAGCAGCCGACTTCCGTGCGGTAAAAAAAGTTAACCGCAAAGAGAACACAAAGTTTTTCGCAAAGTCCGCTAAGGAATTATAGTTCGTTTACAATTGCTGAGTCAAATTTCCATCAGACTTACCCAATATCGAAGCCCTTGTGCTCTTTGCGTATTTTCTTAGCGTTCTTTGCGGTCCGCTAAGGAATTATAGACTGCTTACTTATGCGTTCAATAGCCGGATAATTTTACCCTGTAATTGTGAATGAAACAGCTCCTGGCAAATTGTTTTAATTTTTAACAACTCAAAAAAAGAAATTGGTACATAAACTTGCAATATTTTTGCCCGGCCAATGAGACGTCATATATATAGCGCTAGAGATTTTATTCTGCCCATTATTGATTTTTTTTATCCTCCTTTCCGTAGGCTGATGAACCTGCAGACATTCCGGTATGCGGCAGCGGGTAGTGGCAATACCCTGCTGGGCTTTCTTATTTACTTTATCAGCTATAAATACATATTGAAGGAGGAACAGCTTCATTTTGGTTTTTATGCTTTCAAGGCCCACGTAGCCGCTTTATTCTTTTCTGTCTTTATTACATTTCCGATCGGTTTTTTTATGTCGAAATACGTTGTCTTCAATGATTCACCAATAAAAGGAAGAATACAGCTATTCAGGTATTTCATGATCTGTATGTTCAACCTGGCACTGAATTATATCTTACTGAAAATATTGGTAGAGAGAGCCCATATTTATCCTGTATTTGCACAAGTATTAACAACGTCCATCGTTATTCTGTTCAGCTATCTCGCACAGCGTCATTTTTCTTTTAAGGCCAAGGTTATTATTGAAGAAGAAGCTACAGACTGAAATCAATAGATTCCATTTTCACCGAAAGATCACCGGTACAGTTGCTGCGGATGATCAATGACTGGCTAAGCGGGTAGATGCCGATCAGGTCAATTTCTTCTATCTGCCCGTAACTGCGGATGCCTTTTATCCATTCATGATTTAATTGCTGATTGATGGTCAGCTTCGCACTGTCAATATAGGAGCTAAGATCAAAACGTGTATTCTTACTTATTTCATTGATGATCTTCCGGCTGAACAACCATTCAGATGTTTTGAGCAACGCATCTTTTGATTTGATATCAAAGTCAATATTCTTTACCTCCAGGATGTGATTTTCTTTTGTATAAACAGGTTTGCCGGTCAGGTAAAAAGTTCCATTATTGGTTCCGGCAAAGTTTACTTTGATGATCAGTTTTTCATTTCCCGTTCCATACAGTTTGCAATCCTGGATAATGAATTTCTTTTTTACCGGGCCTTTATTAAAATCAAATTCTTTGTTGGCGATATGCCTGTTCACGATATTACTCAATGAATCATAATTCAGCATAGCATCTAAAAAAATAGAAAAACCTTGCTGCCTGTTGATTTTACCAATGGCGGGGATTATTGTTTTTTGTTCCACCGGTTTTTCAAAACTGATAACAGGGCGGGCCGCTAATCCTAAATAAACATACAGTGAATCATCTTTAGCATACAGGTTATTGATCTTAATGGTTTGTGGGTTTACCTGTAGCCAGCCCATATTGTAAATATTATAGGCTCTTGTCAGTTGGTCCCATACCAGCTGAAATTGTGGCTTCAGATCAATAATGCCATAGTTTCGTTCCAATGCGGCTTTAGCAGTATCTAATTCTTCTTTTAACCCATTTAAAACATCTTTGGTAATATCCTGTCCCCAGAAACAGATCTCGCATTTATCCAATGCCTGGGGCTCGTTTCTTTTGATCGCCAGCTTTACTTTATAATCCGGTTGTATAGCCAGCGAATTGGTAAAAGAAACATTCACTCTTCTTTCCGGTTCATCAAAACCACATTTGCAGGGAGCTGTCCACGGTGAAATAGCAGCACCCGCAACACAAACTCTTGTAGAACCAATGATCTTATAATAACCTGTAAAACCCAGGTTGAGCGAAAGGCCGGATGCTTTCATCTGTAAAGGACTTCGGCGGAAACTATATTTATAACGTGTAGCACAGTCTTCCTGCACCCAGCCATCAGGATAATTAGGCGAAGTAAACAATGTATCCACCTGGCTTTCGGCCATGGTGTAAAAAGGTTTAAGATTTATTTGTATGGGAATATTGATCTCTGAATTAGGAAGAGAGTCTAATTTAAAATTAGTAGTAGCAAGTGTTGGTCTTTCAGGATTGATTTTATGTGAACAGGATACGATGAGTAATGATACAATTGCTGAAAAAATAATTTCCTTTCCTTTCATGTTTTTTATTAATTCGATAAAAATAAGTAAAGAAAGGAAAAGGAATGGTTAAGAAATTACTTGGTAAAACTACATTTCTTAGGTTGTGGCAGCCTAAACCAATTACGATAACCATCGGTAACGATGCATTTAATATTATTGAATTGTTCTTTGGGCTCTGATCTGGATTCGACGCCATTTATTTTTCATTTCTCGTAGGTTTCACAGCAATCGTTTGTATAAAATACTTCGGACTGACCCTAACCTCGCCATCTATGCATCAGTCACACCGGTAGTGAAATTCGATGAACATTGTAGTATACGGATTTACCACTGTTTTTGTTATTATATTGCCTTTAGCATCGTAGGTGTAAGACATATCTCCAACTGTATTTCCATCCTTGACTTTTTCCTTTACTACCAAATTCACTGGTGCTTTACCTAAAAAACTGCCATGTGAGGATGGAAATTCATTTAAAAAAGGGTTATTGGTATTCATTTTAGCGGCCGAGTATTCATATTGATTTTCAAATGTTACACTGGGTGTTATTGTTTTTAAACTAACGACATTGCCATTAACAATTGTAAAATTTTCAATTGTTGTATCCTTTAAAACACTTCCAAGGTACAATCGCGATAATATTTGCATATTCCGGATAAGATATCCTTCAGCATTATAGGCGAATGTATGATCAATTTGACTTTGGTCTGTACTGAGCGGGAAGGTAGTTTTTCCGGTGATAGCCAATCCTTGACTATTCAAGAAATAAGTTGTTCGGCTATTCGCATTAGTGGTAATCACTACGCTATCTTTAAAATAGGCATAGGAGGATGTTGAGGGGTCATCAATAAACGTTTTCAACCTAGCCTTTTCATCGTACTCAAAGCTCGCAATCCAACCAGATGAATTATTAAAATTAACATTCACAGTTTCTAGCAGGCACTTACCTTTTTTTTCTTCATTGGTATCATTCTTTTTACATCCAGAAAATAAAAACATAAGAAAAATAGGAACGTAGAATCTTTTCATAAATAAGAGGTTTAATATTAGAAGGTATACGTTGTTTGATTCTAAAAATATAAAAATTTTTCAGTTCCCCTACATATTCCTCGGATTCTTCCACCCTTTCCACAATCTTTCAATGGTTCCGTTTATTCTTTCCATTCTTGTTTCTTCCCTTTTTGCAGTTACTATCCATTCGATGTATTCTTTTTTATTGGTAAAAGAAAGTGAATCGAATGCTGCTGCTTCTTTTTTATTCTTTTTTAATGCTGCTGCAAGATCACCGGGAAGTTTTACTTCTTTGGTTTTGGGATCAACCCAGTTAAATATTTCCCGAACCTGTGGTTTAGCGTCTTTCTTTTTATCGGCTTCTGTTTTAGCACGAAAACCAAATACCGACCAGGTATCATCAAAAGAGATCAGGCTGATCCAAGTCAATTTATCACCTTCACTTAAGAGGCAATCCCAGCCTTTATCCCGGGTAAGATCGGTTTGTATTTTAGAAGTTCCTTTCGGATAATAAACCCACACGATAACATCATTCTTTACCAACTTCATCACTTTGCTCATTTCTTTTTCCAGTTGAGCTTTATTGAATACAAACCAATGCACCTGGTCATAGTCTTTACCTGATGTAAAGATCTTTACGCCTTCAGGTAATTCTGTCAATCCTTTTTTGAAATCTGCAGGAGCATTTAATGTTAACAGTGCATATTTTTCTTTGATCCGCAGTTTTTGGGAAATGCTATTTGCCATGGGTAAAATGTTATTTATTTATCGAAACTTGCTTTATATACTCTTGATAACAAAATATAACATCATAAAACAAATGACCAGTTTCAGAAATGAACCAAACAGAAAGCCCGCAAAAGAACCCAATGCAGCTTTAAATGATTTTTTGGAATCCTGCCCGGCGATCATTTCACCAACAAATGCTCCGAGGAAAGGGCCGATTATAACACCCCATGGCCCCATCCAGAATGCAAGTAAAAAGCCGATGGTACATCCCCAAACTCCGTATTTGGTACCCCCAAATTTCTTAGTGCCCCAGATCGGTATCATATAATCGAGTATAAGAGAGATGGCGACAATGCCTGCCCATATCCAGAGAAATTTGGCGGTAAAGGGGTCGGGATCCCTGAATAGCTGGACCATTAATCCTGCATACGCAATTGGCGGACCAGGAAGCAAGGGGAGAAGACTACCCACTATACCTGTTACTATTAATATTATTCCCAGTATGATCCAGAACCATTCCATGTTATACAGGTTTGAAGTTTGATGTTCGAAGTTTGAAGTTTGAAGTTAGGAAATCCGAATCTTAATTGTTGAAGAGTGAATTGCAACGTTATTTCATGCTATAAATTTTTTCATTGTTGTACGGAGAAATTATTATGAACGACCTAGAAAAAAGGCGTTAAGAAAATTGGATCGGGAGGCGTTAAAAGAAAAACTCTGTATTCTGAAGCAGAGCTTTGTACATAGTTCAAAAGTCGCACTACAGCTGAGTTATATTCAATCGTTTGGACTTGTTTTTCTTAGCCGGACGAGACAATTTTTAGTCATTTTTTCTGAAGCCTTGATTTTTTGCTCCACTTTTTTATCAAGAAAAAGTGGAAAGGAAAAATAGAAAGGGTAAGAATTTTAATTATCCTGAAACCAACTAAACTACCATAGTAGAAATTGATCATTGAACATTGAAAATTTTAAAGCTCCAACAGGATGCTATTTTATTACCCATTAAAAAAAGGCTGCCCATCTCAAGAGCAACCTTCTGTTATACTTTAATCCTGTCAACTTAATTTGCTTCCGGCGTCAGGTATTGTGCATACGCATAACCTTCTTCACCTTTATCTGTTCTTACCAGCCACCATTGATCATTAGTTCTGCTGACCAATGTTACAATTTCATGGTGAGCGGCTTTACCGATAATAGGTTGATCAGTTCCGGGTCCTTTACGAATGTTGAGATTTGATTTTTCCGTAGTCACTTTTGCTTTTGATCCCGGAGCAGCAGGAGACACATTTACATTCATTACTACATCACCGGCAAGAAAATCCGGATCAATTTTGTTGTAGATGTTCCATAGCTGATCCTTTACTGAACCGGTTGGTGCTACTCCATCGATGTATAAAACACCATCCTGCTCACGAACCTGGAGATTGCTTACACCTGATGCGGTAGCGGCATCAGTCAGTTCTTTATATTTATCCTGTAATGCCATAGTAGTAAATTTTAGTTTTATTATTTAGAAACTTTTAAACCGGATGCATCCACTTTTTTAGGTTTCAAACCATCCAATGTCATTTTCAATTTCTTCCAGGAATCAGATTTCAATTCACCTGATACCGAAATAACACCATCTTTTACGGTAGCCGTTACAGTGGGATAATCCTTGGTTGCATCTTTTACCGCTGAAGTAAGAGGATCATCAGCAGTAATTTCAACAGGTGGAGGTGGGGGTGCGGCTATAGATACATTGTTTTCTACTGATTTTACACCTTTTACAGCAGTAGCCAACTCTGTAGCTTTTGCCTTAGCCGCTTCATCTTTTGCTTCACCGCTAACGGTGGCGACTCCGTCTTTAACATCAACCATCAAACCTGCCGTTTCAGGATTGGCCTGCAATGCAGTTTCAACAGCCGTTTTTACATCCGCGTCGTTTACTTTGGATTTGCAGCCGGGAATTGTGCTGCTGATTAGTGCTACTGTTCCAAATAACAGTAACAGCCTGCTGAGTTTTTGTTTCATTGATTTTAGTTTTTAATAACCTGATTTAGTTATTCTTTTGGCAATAGTTACCTGAAAGAATAAAATATTACAAAGTTTATACCAACTAAAAATCAACAGGCTCAATTCCCTTCCAGCGATACGATCAGTTCAAATGTTTTTTCGTATTGTAAATTAAGCCTGGACAACTCGTCCACTGCTTTTTTATAATTTGTCTCGGCCTGCAAAAACTTATTTTTATCTGAATAGATTTCAGGAGCTACCAATGATGCTTCCAACTCTGTTTTTTGAACATTCAATTTAGCAATCTGTTCTTCCAGTTGTTGAAATATTCTTTGTTGCTTTTGCAATTCTTTCTTCGCTTCCTTATTGATAGGAGAAGAAGTTTGAGGTACAGGGTTTGAGGTTTGAGGTTTGAGGTTCGAAGTTTGAGTCTCCGCATTTGACTTCTCTGACTTCTGACCTCCTACTTCAGACTTCTGACTTCTGACTTCCGACTTCTGACTTTTTCCACCTTGCGCCTTCTTAGCATCAGCTTCCTGTTTCGCCATTCTTTCTTTCCACGCTACATATTCTTCATAACCACCTTTAAATTCTTTTACTTTATGATCAACGATTTCCCAGATCTTATTCGCTGTTTTAGAAACAAAATACCTGTCGTGGCTTACAAGAATGATACTGCCTGCATATTTATTCAATGCATCAATCAGCAGATCGCAGCTATGCATATCCAGGTGATTCGTCGGTTCATCCAGCATCAGGAAATTGGCTTTGCTTACAATAGTTTTGGCCAATGCTACTCTTGCTTTTTCACCACCACTTAATATTTTTATTTTTTTATCCGCATCATCACCACTGAATAAAAAACAACCTAATAGCCCACGAAGTTCCAACTCTGACATCTGACTGCCGCATTCTTTCATTTCATCCAGTATCGTATTGTTGATGTTCAATGCTTCCAACTGGTGCTGCGCATAAAAACTTTCATCTACATTATGTCCCCATTTTCTTTCACCACTATCTACTTTTTCTACACCGGCTATAATACGGAGCAAGGTTGACTTACCTTTTCCATTGGCACCTATCAGTGCGATCTTATCTCCACGGTCTATTTCTATGGAGGTATCTTCTACGATCACATTTTCACCAAATGATTTGCTGACATGTTTCAATTCAGCTAATACCCGTCCCGGTGTTTTATCTACCCTGAAGTTGATCCGGATATCAGGACGTTCCAGCGACACATCTTCTATGCGATCCAGCTTATCCAGTTTCTTCATGATGCTTTGCGCCATAGCGGCCTTACTTGCTTTGGCCCTGAAGCGTTCTACCAGGCGTTCATTCTGGCGTATATAGTCCTGCTGGTTCTCATACGCTTTTTGCTGCATCTCTATACGGATGGCTTTTTCTTTTTCATAATAATCATAATTGCCATTGTAAATATGCAATTGCTGCTGATATACTTCCACTATCTTGGTCACCATCCTGTTCAGGAAATATTTATCGTGGCTCACTATAACTACTGATCCCTGGTAATGCTGTAAGTATTTTTCCAACCATTCAATAGAAGGAAGATCCAGGTGGTTGGTAGGCTCATCCAATAATAAAAGATCAGGTTGCTGCAGGATCATTTTTGCCAGCAATACCCGCATCCGCCAGCCACCACTATACTCTTTGTAGGGACGTTGCAGATCAGCATTGGAAAATCCAAGGCCCTGCAATACTTCTTCCGTTTTATGATGAATATTATAACCGCCTAATGTTTCCAGTTCGTGCAGTTTATCGGTGTATTCATACAATGTTTTTTCATCACCGGTTTTTTCCAATTCTTTGCCCAGCTCTTCTATTTCTTTTTCCAGTTGCAATACTTTTTCAAACGCACCCAGTGCCACCTGAAGAATGCTATCGTTGGTATCAAAGCTTAAAAGATCCTGGTGCAGGTAGCCAATAGAAGTGGTACGGCTGCGCTCCACTGTTCCCGCAGAAGCACTGTATTGTCCTACCAATAATTTTAAAATAGTTGATTTACCGGTACCGTTATAACCGATAAGCCCGATCCGTTCATTAGGTTGTATATGCCAGGTAGCATCTTCAATGATCACCCGGGCACCAAATTCGAAAGTAACATCTTGTAATCCTGCCAGCATGAGAGATTCTGAATTTTTAAAGTTTTATAGTTTGTTAGTTCAATAGTTTAAGTGTTCACAAGTTCAATGGTTCACATGTTCAATAGCCCGCCACATTTTCCCATTTACCACATTTCCACATTCTTCTTGTTTCTCACAATTCCGCAAAAATAAAGGATTACCTGCTCTAAAGGCTTTGAATTACATTTGTAGAAATTTTTTATTGATCCATGAAAAAGGTTTTTGCTATTCTCGGCATTTTGATAGTGTTACTGGCTGCCTATCTCTGGTACTCATTTAAAGGAGTTAAAAAACGTGAAAAAGGACCAAAACCTGTGGCATTGGCAGTTAGTAAACATAGCCCTTCTTTCAACCAGTCCGTACAATCTGTATTAGATGCGTATTACAATATCTCCGAAGCATTTGTAAACTGGGATACTACAGCCATCGCCCGGTATGGAAACGAATTGAAAACTGCACTGGATAGTCTGAAAGTAGAAGAATTGAAAGTGGACACAACCGGTATTTATGAAACTGTACTCGACCCGGTGGCCAATGCAAAAAATGAAACCGCCAATATTTTAAAAGAGTCTTCAATTGACACGAAGCGAACTGCTTTTAATAATTTATCGGAAAATCTGCGCCTTCTTTTTATCGTTGTGAAATATGATCAAAGTAAATTGTATTGGCAGGAATGTCCCATGGCATTTGGTGATGACCAGCCCGGCTATTGGTTAAGTAAAACAGATGCTGTCCGCAATCCATACCTGGGCACCAGCCATCCAAAATATAAAGATGGAATGTTGAAGTGTGGTAGCCCTAAGGAAACGATCAATTTTATGGTGACAGATACGACAGGAAAGAAATAAGTTAGCGACATTGTCTGACGCTATATTTTTTAAAATAAAGTAAAATGAGACGATAATGAAAACAGCATTTTTTAAATTTTTACTAATAACCTGTGTTATTATATTATTTACGGAAAATGCTTCAGCGCAAACTGCAAAACAAACATCAAGCAGGGATCTTGATCAATATGTCTGTATGCCTTGCGGAAATGATTGTGATAAGATAGAATACAGTGAACAAGGCGAATGTACCCATTGCAAAATGGCATTAGTAAAAAAATCAACTGTAGTTTTTAAAACCATTTCGCCTTCCGCCCTGTGTAGCTACATCGCTCAACATCCTGATGTTGTTTTATTGGATGTGCGTACAAAATCAGAGTTTGAAGGAAAAGCAACACCAGATTATGGCACTTTAAAAAATGCTATTAATATACCCATTCAGGAATTGAAAAGTCGTTTGCAAGAATTAGAATCATTTAAAAACAAAGAAATTATCGTCTATTGTTCACGTAGCCATCGGAGCCCGCAAGCCAGCTATTTATTAACTCAGCAAGGATTTTCAAATGTGACGAATATGTCAGGAGGGATGAGTGTAATGGAAAAGAATCGCTGTATAAAATAACAAAAAACAGTTTGCTGTACCCTGCATTAAGAAATTAAATATGAAAAAACTGATCTTTATTCTTGCAACTGCCATAGTTTCCTGTACCAACACAATCAATCCAACAAAGACATTTGATCGTTCTTTATTCATCGCCCGGGATCATACGGCTGAAAATTTATTTTCTATAAACATAGAAGGCCCGGCAGTAGATAAGGATGGAGAACTGTTTGTTGTCAACTATCAGCAGGATGGCACAATTGGCCTTGTCAACCCCGATGGAACTGTTGACCTGTTTGTTACCCTGCCTGAAGGATGTATTGGCAACAGCATACAGTTTAATGCAGCAGGGAATATGCTGGTAGCCGATTTTCCAAAACATAATGTACTGGAAGTAGATACAAAAACAAAAGCGGTATCAATCTATTGCCATGATGACCGCTTCAATCAGCCCAATGATATTTGCATCAACAAAAAAGGAATTGTATTTGCAAGCGATCCTGACTGGAAAAATCAAAAAGGACAACTATGGAAAATTGGTTTCGATAAAAAAGCGGTTTTGCTTAAAGACAATATGGGAACTACCAATGGCATTTGTCTCAGCCCCGACGAAAAAACATTGTACCTGAATGAAAGTATTGAAAAAAATATCTGGGCATTTGATATAGATGCTGATGGCAATATTTCCAACCAACGGTTGTTTACTTCTTTTACCGATTATGGAATCGATGGTATGAAATGCGACACAAAAGGCAATCTTTATGTAACCCGTCATGGCAAAGGAACCATCGCAATTTTTTCACCGGCAGGTAAGCTGTTGAAAGAAGTAGAGCTGAAAGGTAAGAAGGTCAGTAATATTACTTTTGGAGGAAAAGATTTTAAAACCTGTTTTGTTACGCTGCAGGATAGAAAATGTATGGAAAAATTCAGGACAAATACGGCGGGGAGATAACCCGACATCCTGTTAAATATTAAATAATACTAGTTGCATGCGGTTTGTCTAACGTACCATGCCATTCATGTTCGGCTTTTGTCATTAAAAGAGCATTATCAAAGCAAATAGATCCTTTTGGGAAAACCGTTTCATCTTCAAAAAAACTTGACCTTATATTAAAAACTTCAAGCGGTTTTACTTGCCATTTATAAATATGAAGTCTTAACCCTTCATATTTATCGCCGTTTGGTGAGTATCCTAAAGATCCGTTCTCAAAAAAGTTGGATGCATTTTCAAGCGTTTCAAATAAAGAATTTGGATTAAAGTTATTTGCCTCTTTAGCATCAATGCAAATGCTTGTATTATCAGAGCTGATAAAATCAATATGATAATTGTCATCTTTTTCCTTCACATTGAATTTTGCAAAATAATGTTTACCAGGAAATATCCGTCCGCCTGCGAGAGCATTCAATCTTAATGATGTATCACGCCGGGGAATATAAACCCCTTCTTTTGTTTGTCCTTGTTCATTCCATTCAACAGCAATCCGATGTGCTCCGTTTTCAGACGAAATACCTATAAAGTCGGGCAGACCTTTTGGTTTAATATTTTTTAATCTGATTAAACAAATTCCCAGGATGGCCTTTCCCTTATAAATTTTAGGCCGGAAAGGAGCAGGAATGATTTTCCTGACAGTGTCAGGATCAGCGATGAAGTTGACTAAAATTCGTCGATCGATATAACCGTGTATTGTCGGAAGTTTCATACGTAGTTGCTTAGCTGCATTTCAATCAACATATAAATTTAGAACACTCACTTCATAATTTTTTTAAAAAGAATACTTGAGTTTCAAGCATCTAATCTTCTCAACAGCACAATAATGGTATCTCCTTATGATTACGATCAATTTTTTTTATTGATAATAGCAAAACAATACTCAACCCGCACCAGGGGTACAGTTTTTGCAAGATAAACGGGATGGGGCTAGTTTAGTAATTTAGTAGAGTAATAATACTAACGTAAATAGAGTGTTTTCCCTCGATATTCAAGCATTTCAGATTCGTAACTTTAGATAGGAGCCAGTTGCCCCACGTACCCATATTTAAAACCTATTGTTCTAACCAATAAACCTTTTAAGTGTATGGAAAACGTAACAGTACTCCTCGCCAAAAAACAATCTCATTTCAACAAAATTTCGCCTAACTGCACTATCAGTGATGCATTGTGCCGGATGAGCTGCCAGAA
>CAMLEX010000003.1 GCA_946479055.1 uncultured Bacteroidota bacterium
TACTACTGCCTATGGCATACTTATCCTGTATTATACTAAGGCGAACAAAGTAAATAAAATACAGTTCAGCACCCGATCGACAGAAACAATACAACTCTGCGAATAAAAATTCCCCCTATTCCAGCAACTCAGAACCATTAAAAGCATATCTTGAAGACGAATACCATGTATCCACACTGATTACAAAAATCCTCAAGTATGAAAGATGCTGAAAAGAAAACAGACAGAACTCTTATTATTAAAGAGCTTGAAGCCCGTCTTTTAAAAAAATGGAAGGCTGATAATCTCAGCAATCATTTGCCTTTATCAGGTGAGAAGCCTCCGTACCTGAAGACAATTAAAAATAATAAGAACACCAAAAAGTAATTATTAAATATATGCCCTCTTGGCTGAGGGCTTTCGATTTTACGTTTTTACCCGGTACTGCAACCAGGTATTTTTTTTATCTTTTTTCATCATAGCTCAATTAAGAGACAAACTACCTTATAAAAAAAGACCGGGTTCTTCCTGTTAAATTCAAATTCATGTAGGAAAAACCCAATCAAAATAAGTAACCAACCCTAATACTTCGGTTGCACTCCCATATTGTAAAACATAAAGCTCCATTTATTAGCCTGTTCTTCGATGATCTGCTGTGTACTACGTCCAGCCCCATGTCCTGCTTTTGTTTCTATGCTTATCAGGACAGGATTTTCTCCTTTATGTTTTTCCTGTAGTGTAGCAGCAAACTTAAAACTATGTGCTGGAACAACTCTATCATCATGATCGGCAGTGGTTATAAGCGTAGCGGGATAGGCAACTTCTTTTAAGTTATGAAGAGGTGAATAGTTATACAAATACTCAAACATTTCCTTGCTTTCTTCTGCTGTACCATAATCATAGGCCCAACCTGCACCAGCCGTAAACTTATGATAACGCAGCATATCTAATACACCTACAGCAGGAAAAGCTACTTTACAGATATCCGGCTTTTGGGTGATACAAGCTCCTACCAGTAAGCCCCCATTGGAACCGCCTTCAATAGCAAGGAACTCAGTAGAAGTATATTTATTATCTTTTAAATATTGTGCGGCAGCCATAAAATCATCAAACACATTTTGCTTTTTTGTTTTAATACCCTGTTGGTGCCAATCCTCACCATACTCACCTCCGCCCCGCAAGTTGGCTACAGCATAAATGCCGCCATTCTCCAATAAAATAATACTGGATGTACTGAACCAGGGAGTCAGGCTCACACTAAATCCACCATATCCATATAAAAGGCAGGGATTTTTTCCATTCAGTTCTAAACCTTTCTTATAAGTAATAATCATCGGGATTTTTGTACCGTCTTTGGAAGAATAAAATACTTGCTTGCTTTCATAGTCTTCCGGTTCAAACTGCACTTTTGACTGCTTATACAATTCTGTTTTCCCACCTGCAATATCTAATTTATAGATAGTACTGGGATTGACATACGAAGCAAAAGTGTAATACAACTCCTTCTCTTCTTTCTTTGCATAAAAACCATCAGCAGTGCCCAGCCCGGGTAATATTATTTCCCGGATCCGCTTGCCTTCCATATTATGCTGGTAAACTTTACTTACTGCGTCTTTCAGGTAAGAGCAAAATAAATAGCCGCCACCGGTAGAAGCAGTCAGCACTTCAGGTTTAGTTTCTATCAATGTTTTCCAGCTCCCCGGTTTTGGATCTGCAACAGGTACAGTAACCACCTTTCCGTTAGGAGCATTCTCATCGGTTTGTATATAAAAGAAATTATCATCCACATCAATAACGCCGTATTGGTTTTTCATGCCTGTCACCAATGGTACGATAGGAGCATCGGGTTTAGTCAGATCCTGGATATATAATTCATTGCCATACGTAGCATCGGCTGCACTGATGATAAGCCATTTTTGATTTTCCGATACATAAGCTCCGATATAGCGTCGCCTTATGTTGTCCCCAAATATGAGCTTGTCTTCCGCTTGCAGTGTGCCGAGTTTATGATAATATACTTTATGCTTATCTGTTTTACCTGCCAGGAAACTGCCGTCTTTGGGCCTGTCGTAAGTACTGTAATAGAAACCATCATTTCCTTTCCAGCTGGCGCCACTGAATTTTATATCCTGCATTGTATCTCCCAGCAGTTTTTTATCTGTTGCATTTATCACAATCATTTTTTGCCAGTCGCTTCCACCTTCTGAAACCAGGTAAGCAGCCATTGAACCATCTTTTGTAAAACTAATACCTGCCAGGGATGTAGTACCATCTTTGCTGAAAGTATTAGGGTCCAGAAAAACTTCAGCTTCCGTACTGCCGATTGCTTCACGATAAACTACACTCTGATTTTGCAACCCGGTATTTTTATAATAATAAGTGTATTGACCTTCTTTAAAAGGAGCTGAATATTTTTCGTAATTAAACAGGTTTTCGTAGCGTTTGCGGATTGCATCGCGGAAAGGAATTTGTTGCAGGTAGCCTTTTGTCAATTTAATCTGTTGCTGCACCCAGGCAGCTGTTTCAGCGCTGGTATCGTTTTCAAGCCAGCGGTAAGGATCGGCCACTTCTGTACCAAAATAATTGTCTTTAACAGTAGTATCTTTTTTTGCGGGTGTGTAATTCACTTCTATAGCTTTAAATTCGGAAAGAGTTGCTTCATTTGTTGTATTATTACAGGCTGCAACAATCAAAAGAGCGGCAGGAGCAAACTGTTGTGGTTTCATGGTGAAACGATTTAATTACGGGAAGATAAGTGAAAAGCAGAAAAAAATCATTTCAGGGAGATTACACTATTGTGTGTCAACCATACTCTGAGGGTTTGTTTAGCCACGGATACACGGAATGAAAACCGTCCAAAATAGTTTTCCGCAGCTATAAGATTTGCATATATTTTACGTCCAAAATGAAAAAAACCTTCTTTTACAAAGAAGATTTTTTGATGTCGCTTCAAAATAAATTATTTATACATCCATTGGCCGGTTTGATTCCTTTTCATCTATTACATACGTCTTTGCCCACCTGTCATGCCATGGATAAGCAGGGGTGCCTAATGCACTGAATGCATTAAAAGGTACAGCACGGCTAAGTCCGCGAAGGAGTGCAGCCTTAGGAGAAACATTACTGCCGTCCTCATTTACCGCACGGGTACCGGTAATCAACTTTCCCAATGATTTGCCTTTAAAAATGGCTTCGATAGCAAACATATATATGCCATACAAAACAAGCCCTAGCAATCGGTCCAGTAAATTAAACCCAAGGTCATCATCCTTAATCTCATTAATCGACTCTATTGCTACGGGATTTATCAGGGCGATCACTATACCTGATACAAAGAGTAAACCATAAAAAACAGCCAGGTCAATAATATAGTTAGCGAATCGTTTGCCACTACTGGCTTGTGCCAGGTGATACTCCGGATCGGCGAAAAGATGCTCTTGTGTAGTTTCCATACTGAAAGAATTTTTGAAGGTTTGGGTTTCGGCTCTTTATTTTTCGACAAGATAGAAGAAACCATTCAATACTAAGAGAATGACCGCCATTATAATAAATAGATGATCTGACTCAATTAAATTGACGGGCAGCTTTGCATTTTGAGCTTCAATCTTTTTAATAAATTCAAACAAACCCGGCATTTATAAAAGAGCGTTTTTATTTTTGCATATGTCCACATTGGCCCAACAACTCATTCAATTTTATCAACAGCTTACACCCCCGCTCCTTCCAAAAGGATTTAGTATACTTCACCCACAACTTGATCAACAGGTGATGGAAATAGTAAAACAATTCTTTGAAAAGTTTTATAACGATAACCAACCCAGAAAATTAATGCTGGGTATCAACCCCGGCCGTTTTGGTGCTGGTATAACCGGCATCAATTTCACCGCCCCAAAGCAATTAAAAGCAAACTGTGGAATTGATCATCCATGGGGCAATAACACAGAACTCTCCGCTGAATTTATTTATGAAGTGGTAGATCAATATGGTGGTGCTAAAAAATTCTATGGGGATTATTTTATCGGCGCTATGTCTCCCTTAGGTTTTGTAAAAGACGGAAAGAACATCAATTATTATGATGATAAAAAATTGCAAGCCGCCGTAACTCCATTTATTATTCAAACCATCCGGCAGCAATTACAAATGGGGTTTGCGACAGATACCTGTATTTGCATCGGGGGTGAAAAAAATTATAAATTTTTGAAGAAACTCAATGAAGAGCATGATTTTTTCCAAAAAATCATTCCCCTGCCCCACCCCAGATTTATCATGCAATACCGCAGAAAAAGAAAACAGGATTATGTGAACGGATGGCTTGATCTTTTGCAAAAATAAATTGGTGGTACTTCGCCCATGTAATGACTATTTAGTCGTACCTTTTTGGTGATAACACAGACTCTCTGAAATCAAGCATTCTTTATTGCCCTCACTACATGGTGGTCATGAATACGAAATGGCTATTTTTTATCGCTTAGCGCCTTAGCAGGTTTAACTACAGGAAATTCCGGACACTACGAGACAGTTGTAAATCATTTTTTTAAATTAAAATTTATTAAAATCATGAAAACATTACACTGCAGCGATGCCGGATTTGACTGCCAGGCCGTTATTCGGGCTAATACTGAAGAGGAAGTATTGAAACAAGCTGCTCAACATGCTCTTGAAGTACATGGTGTCCCGGTGACGCAGGAACTCGCTGAACAACTAAAAACGCTGATCAAAGAAGAATGAAATGTCAAAGCTCTCAGTAAAACTGCCAAAAGGGGTTGACCATTGAAACATCAACGCAAACAAACTTTAGCCCGGCACAATTTTATTTTTTGTCTGCAAATGTCATTATCAACTTTAAAACAATATCCCTATTACACCCGACTAAAGGAACTGTAATATCAATCACCGCAAGGCACGGAAAAACAGCATGAAAATCATACCGCCCCCTGGAAATAATTTATTTCTTCACTTTTAAAAAAGGAGGTTCTTATGTTTGTACGACTCACTTACCTGGGTTTTTTGCCTGGCAAATTTGAAGAGGCAAAAAAAATTTACTATGACGAACTTGTTCCGATTGTAAAACAACAAAAAGGAAATCTTGATTGCACACTGCTTGAACCGGTAGACAGTTCGGATGATTACATCTCCATGACAGTATGGGACAACAAAGAAGATGCGGATGCTTATCAAAACAGTGGTACTTACAAGCAACTGGTTGATAGAATACAGGCATTGTATTCAAAGAATCCGGTCTTAAAAGTTTATTCTACCGAAAAAGTTATGGAACATGCCTGAGCATAAGACATTATCAATTGGAATTACTTTGTCATTCCAACGGGGTCTTTGAAGATCCCGTTTTTTTCAGCTTTACTGATCAGTTTTACATCCTTCCAGAAAATCTTTTATTCCCAGTACAATCTTATCGGCTATTTGCTGTTGAAAATTCTCATCCAGTATTTTCATTTCTTCTTCCGGGTTGCTTAGAAACAACATTTCTACCAATGCATTGGGATATTCGATCGGGCTGTTCAGCATAAAATTAAAACTACCATTGTTCCCATATTCTTTTAAACCGAGATCCAGCATGTGTTTATAAATATCATAACTAAGTTTCCTGAAACCTATGTACCGATAAAAAGTACTGGTGCCTTCAACATGTGTGGGATCAGAAGAAGAGTTCAGATGAATGCTGACCAGCAGATCAGGCATACTATCGCGGTACATTAAAATGCGTTCTTTATTATCTACAAACTGTTCTGAAGTTCTTGTCATTATCACTTTTGCACCCTGCAAACGCAAAGCCTGCCTCAGTTTTAATGATACCGCCAATGCCAGCTCTTTCTCCGATGATCCTGTTGGCCCATAAGCTCCCGTATTGCCACCACCGTGGCCTGCATCGAGAGCGATTCTCAAACTTCTTAGCTCCAGGTTTTGGGGTTGCCGCCTGACTTTTATTGTTAACCGGTTGCCATTGTAATAAACCTGGTGTCCCCAATGCTGCTGGTGTTTCAGTACGATCGTTATTCTTAGCACTTCATCTTCGAGTTGCTCATAATACACATTTTTTATCTCCTTCGCATTTTCCAATTGGTTTATCCAATTGGTATTGTTGGTGGCGCCAAAAACATCGACAACAATTTTTGACGGATCAATCACCTGAAAAGACTGGTAAGGCAAGCGGGCAGATAAACCCACCTGTACATAATCATACAATGAATCGCCGAATACGTTCCAGTTTGCAGTTAATGAAGATGGAGTGAATGTTCCCCGTGGTAAAAATTCAACTACATCATCAGGAATATAGGCAGTACGATATTTTGATAACTGTACTTTATAGAGCGAACCTTCCTTGCCTTTGATGCGTAGAGGTATCAATGAATCAATATAACCGATCTTGGCGCCACCCAACCTGTCGTCGCCATTGCCAAATAATAAATGCGCCAACCTTCCTTGAGTAATCACCATATCTGAAGTCAATGAGCTCAGCGCAGATAATGTTGTTTCCGATCTTTGCGTCGTTGTATTACCATCCGGATCTTTGATAGTTACAGGAATTTTATCTGCAGAAAAGCTATCTGTTTCTTTGATCGTGTATTCACCCTGGTAAATACCTGGCATACGATTACTATTGCTGATGGGCATTTCAAATAAAGGAATATTTCCGTTGGCGGTAACTGTACAGCCGGTCAATGCTTTTACTTTGAACTGTATTTTATCACCTGGTGCCACTATTAAATTTCCTTCAGGCAGAATCTCAATTTTTGCAATGCCTAATGTTTTTACCGTATCAGGAACAGGCACTGTATAGTGGTAGGTTAACTTTTTTGAGACATGGGTTTTTCCCGGGCCTGTAGCAACAAGGTTAAATGTATTAACACCGGGCTCCATATCCATCTCGTAAGCAAAGGCACCGGTTGGGTATACTTTTACAGGTTGATCATTAATAGTCAGAAGACAGTTTTTACAGGTAGCTCCTGACAAATATTGCTTAGGGGATCGCACCGCATTGTTCTCCTTGACCGGAACCGCCAGGCGTATAAAAGGTTTGTCGTCCTTCTGTGCTGATAAACTTATATATAGCAAAAGGAGTATGGGTACAATTAATTTCTTCATCAAGACCGCATTTTCAATCCTTAAAAATACACATTTATACAGGGCTATGTTATATAAAAATGATCTTTACATACATTATCGCACCTGTTTAACAACGAAAAAAACGTTCGGCTAACAGTTTCTTAATGGACTATTTTTTGCAGTGTTGTGGAAATTTTGCTAAAAACAGTTCTGGAGAAAGAATAAATAGTTTCTTTTAATAAGTATGTCCGCAGAAAAATAAAGACTCATTTGGGTTCTTTCCACGGCGGGTTAAGCAGGTGACCATTTCTCTCCAATAGAACTCTGAGCTTCGCTACTTGTTCTTCAAAGCTTTCCATCATCCACGACTTATGTTCAATAAGCTTTGCAGCATCCAAAGCTTTTTTGTATTCATCAAATTCACCCAATGCAAAATGAGCTTCGGCTTTGTTTACAAAGATCCAGAACTTCTGTTCGTGGTAATAAGATTGCTGTTTGAGCATCTCTTTATTTTCTCCATCATCTTTGGTGTTCCGCTGCTCTCGTTTTACTAATTCATTTAAATCGTTTTCACATACCTGCAGCACCCTCCGCCTGGTATGACAGGCATATACCATATCTGCAATCTGTTCTTCTTTGGTAGTGCAAAGTGATGAATTGGCCCTGCAGTTTTGCATGTAGGCAAGGTTAATACAGTTGTAACGATTGTTCAGTAAATAATAACCTCTTTGAAAAAAGAGAATCGCATTATTTAAATGATCATCGCCCTGGCCCAGTTCATAAAACTTCTTTTCTATTGCTCCTGCCAGGGTCACTGTTTCGGGATCGTTGGTATGCGCGAGGTCAAGGTGCTCCAGCAATTTCAAACCTTCCTGTAAGGCTGTAATAGCATCAGGTTTTTGTGATTTATAAGTAGCTAATGCCAACCGTTGTAACAGGTAAGGATCATTTTTAAGCTTATGGCTATCAATACCATCAGATCCTATCAGCAATGCCGAATCAAATAATTTCCTGGCTTTGGTAAAATCTTTTTTATCAATGGCAGCTTCTCCCTGTTCTATCAGCAGGGCGAGTGTTTTATCTTCTTTAACCCTGGGCTTTTTTTTCAGCACTTTTACTTCGCCATCGTCTTCCTGATCTTCCAATTCGTCTTGCTGACTTTCAATTGCCAGCACCTGTTCTTCGAGTAAAGGTGGAGTAAGCCCGTCAAGGTAGGTATAGACAGGACTGTCCGGCTCTTTTTTATCCAATACAGCCTGCAATGTTTCTCCTAAAAGTTTCCTGAAACGTTCTACTTCTTCATATTCGATGCCCTCACCCAAATGTGCATAGCTCGTTATTTTTATATGATTAAGATCGAAGGGATAAGCCAGTTTATCTTCAGAAATAACGATTGTGGTGTGGGGACGAAGGCCGTGACGGATACCTAATTCATAAAAAGCATTGACATTGGCCGTTGACAGGTCAGCGATCACTACATCGGCTTTCAATAATTCCCGGTACATGGGAACATCAATTGAACCTGAATGTCGGATCTCATCGGCCCGGATACAAACAAGGCCCTTTTCTTCTACAACAGGCTTTATTAATAAACGGTACGATTTGTTTAAATCCAATTTGCGGCCTGTAGCGTAATCTGTTTTGGTACCAAAACCCATTACTACAAAACAACGGGCTGGTGCGGATAAGGTTTCGTGGTTGTCTGTCATAAGCAATTTTTTTAAACCTATGATAGCTTGATACCTATAAAGTTAGCTTTTATCTATTAAACTAATTCACGGAAAAATACGGTAAATTCAAAAGTGAAGACGACTAAATGAACAGGAGATCATTTTCTTTTATAAAAATTCAGGCTAACTGCAGCAATAATTGAAGGTCTTTCGCTTAATGTAAAAAAGCCTGAATTATCGTTTTTAAAACAAATAGCCTCTCCCTGTGGTTCAAATTTATGAGGAATGTTTTTGGAGTTCCTTATTAATGCCTGTTCCAGGGTTTCAGCTTTCGTCTTTTTCCAGTAATGAATAGCATTGTAGGTTTTTATTAATATTTCCATTCCATCAGGTGAAAATGCTGCACTGGTTACTCCGTTAAAACTAAGGGTTCCGCTTAAAATAGCCATATTCGCCGTGGTAGTGCTTTGTGGGTAAGGCAGTTTATAAATGGCTGAACGTGTATCCTGTTTTGTAATGATATAAATATCTTTTGTGCTGTTATCAACCATGATAGCTTCCGCATCATGAGGGCTATCGGGGTATTTAAATGTGATCTTATCGCAATCAGGCACTGAATCCATGGCTTTGCCAGGCTCAGTAAAACGATAAATATAATATTCGGCGAAAGCCAATCCATTATCACCAATATCGGCCAGGTAAATATAATTATTGCCAGCAACAGGGCCATTGGCCAGAGCCATATCTTCCCAGTCACGGTTTACACCTGTTTTTATATTTACTTTTTTTAGAAAAGTCCCGTCATATGACAGCAACGCAATATCACTCGGATTACCACTATCCTGCTGTACCCATATATAACCGGGATTCAATTTGCTATCGGCAATACCCGATGCTTCATCCAGGATGCCTGGTATCATTGGCTTTGCCAGCGGAGTTTCTTCAAATCCTTCAATAACAACAATATCATCTGTGCTCGTTTCTTTCTGACAAGAAAGATTAATTAAAAAAAGAAAAGCCAGTAATTTTTTAAAATGCATAAAGTACCTGTTTGTAAATGAGGATTTCCAGGAGGTACTTCGATAGTTAGTGGGTGTAACGGGCCGCAAGATACTATCTGATTTACAAAATTGCAAGTCCCGGCGATGAATGGCCTTAATACCTGCAATACAAATTAGAAAGTAACCCGCTACGGGACTGGCATATAACCATATCTTTATTGTAAATTTTTAATTATTAGTAATGACCCCTTCGATTATATATATCATGGGTGTGGCTGGTTCAGGAAAGACCACTATTGGCCAAAAATTATCTGTCGCTACCAGTATTCCTTTTTTTGATGCCGATGATTTTCATCCACGTGCCAATAAAGAAAAGATGAGAGCGGGTCAGCCATTAAATGATGAGGACAGGAAAGGCTGGCTTACCAGCATCAATGAACTTGCAAAAGGGCAGAGTGAAAAAAACGGGGCGATTATTGCCTGTTCGGCATTGAAAGAAAAATACAGAACCGCATTATCATCAGGAATAAAAGGTCCTGTTCACTGGGTACTACTAAAGGGTAGTTTTGAAATGATACAAGAACGAATGAAAGCGAGAAAAGAGCATTTCATGCCCGCCAGCCTGTTACAGTCACAATTTGATACACTGGAAACTCCGGGCAATGCTATTGTAATAGACATTAAAACCGAGCCCGATGAAATAGTGGCTGATATTTTCCGGAAAATAAAATTAACTGTTGATTAAAAAGACTCATACGCCTATCTTTAAAAATCAGGGCCGTACTGCACTTTTTTTCTCTTATATTTTTTTTGCGGATATAATATATCATGCGCAGTTTCGTAGCCTTCATCGGCTACTCTTGCATGTCTTTTATTCGATTGTTGGCGGCGTACCGCATAAATAATAAAACCGGCTGCCGCTGCTATGCCAATACCAATCAGTATTTTGGTCGTATTTTTTTTCATTTGTGTGGGTTTAAAAAAGGTAAAAAGACAAAAAGCATACCATCTAATAAACAGGGCTTCATCAAAATGATTGACCGCCGTTTTCTTTTTCTACTATCGACATCTCCACTATTCTGTTCTTTACACTTTATTAAAAATTTAATACACTTTAACCCAATAAAAATCAATTCATACAGGTTGAATACAACAATGGAAATAAGCTTCTTTTTCTTTGTCTATACTTATCAATACAACAATAATGGCCTCCCCAACAGTGGAGTTGTAACGCAAGGTTTGCCAGGTCATCCTACTACTTCAAGTAATCTCAATTTTAGTTATTAATCATTAACTAACCGGGACACTAGAAAGGCCGCTGTTTATAGCGGCCCTTCTTTATGTAACTGCGATGATGGCAAATATTCAAAATCATAATTGAATATTTTTACCTGCGCAGAGCGCTTCTATCCTTGGTTTTTTTAGATTCAGCTTTTGGCTTTTTTTATTCTCATCTATTTCAGGATTTCCTTTTTTCAAGAGGTTTCCACCGGATGAAAGTTTACGACCCTGACTTGAAGTTCTGGAGTATCTCCCTTGCGTGCAGTTTTACTGTTTTTTTAATACTTAAGATATTCTAAAACCATGCCGTACTGCATTAAGAGGCAAGCTTTCGAACTACCAGGATCTGAAAAGCTATGACTGGCATTATTTTTTTAGGAGCATTGGAGGGTTAATTTTCTGTTGAAAACTTTGCCTATGCCGTCATCTGTCGTTTCTTCGTTCAGTTACGATCATGCCTCTGCTACATTACGTGTAGTTTTTGTTTCCGGTATGGTGTATGATTATTTAAAAGTGCCGGAAAAAGTATATATGGCAATGAAAGCTTCTGCTTCCAAAGGAATTTTTCTGAACACGAAGATCAAGGGGCATTATTCTTTCAAAAAGATCAGCTGATTTAAATTTTCCAGACAGGTATGCAGGCCTGGCAATAGCTGGAATTAGAATCTGCACGACAAAATAAAACGATATTTTGCGAAGAAACATAACCGTAAACTTACTTTCAAAAAAGAGTAATTCTGGGTATTGCGCCAACCTGAAAAATGGGCTTGCTTTGTATCATATACAATGACTATGCAATTAATGATGTATATCGGAAATGACCTGATAGAAGCCATACCACTGGAACTGGCTAATATTCCCAATCCCGGTTATGTAGGCAGTTTCAAACGCCGCTTGAAACAGAAGTATAGCGAGTTGATCCGGCAAGTGCCCGAGCCACCTGAGTTTTTGGTGATCAATCCTGCTCCGAAAACTGTGCAGGCAGATGCCCGGTGATTCACATCTTTTGTTCAACTATTCCTACATGATCGGCGAAAATAGCCGAGCTATTTTTTCAGGAAACTGTTCGTAGGCTGGTCGCTTATACCACCGCTCAGGATCTATCTTTTTGCTGTCCTTCAAATCGTCAAAAAACACTTTACGCATTTGTTCTGCAAAGGGCTCGTCATAGACAATCGCATTCACTTCAAAATTCATCTCAAAACTCCGGTGATCCATATTAGCCGTTCCAACAATAGATAGTTTACCATCGGTTACTAATGTTTTTGCATGAACAAACCCCCGCTGGTACAAATATATTTCCACTCCTGCCTGTAACAGATCATTGTAATTAGATTTCGAAGCAGCATTCACGATCCTTGAATCACTAATACCCGGCACCAGCAACTTTACCGATAGACCACTTAAAGCTGCTATCCGCAACGCTTCAATAATACTATCACCCGGAATAAAATAGGGTGTAGTGACCAGTATCTCTTCTTTTGCCAGGTATATGGCCTGTAGTATAGAAAACAAAATCGAAGGCTGCTGCGAGTCAGGACCGCTGGCAACCATCTGTACATAAATATCTTCGTTACTAATAACCTTGTTCGTTACAAAATGAAGTTCCTCCGGCTTCAGCGGTTGCGGACAACAAAAATTCCAATCCGTGATAAAAAGATATTGCAGGTAATAAACGCCAGGGCCATCTATACGCAAATGAGTGTCCCGCCAAAACAATTGACCATTTTTGTTATTAATGTATTTGTCACTGACATTAATGCCACCCACAAAAGCCGTTTGTCCATCTACCACAATGATCTTTCTATGATTCCGGTAATTGATACGGTTGGCAAGCAAATAAAAATGTACTTTATGAAAAGGATATACCTGTATACCGGCTGCTCTCATTCGTCTTTCAATTTTCTTCTTGATAGAAGGGCTGCCAAAATCATCGTAGATAAACCGAACCTCCACTCCTTCCTTTGCCTTTTGTATCAGTAGTTCAATAATTGCAGTGCCGATATTGTCCTGCTCATAAATATAATATTCAATATGAATATGATGTTGGGCATCACGCAATACCTTCATCAATTCAGGAAATTTTTCTTCTCCATTTATCAATAATTTCACATTGTTTCTACATGTAAGGGGACTTTGCAGATCTTTAATAAGCATAGCAGCCAGTTCATTATTATCAGCTGCCGCGCCATCCGGTAGTTTCAGTGATTCTTCGGTGTACAAGCTGATATCTTTTTTCAATTGATCCAATATCTTTTCATCCTGTGATTGTTTTTTCTCATACAATTTCTTTCTCCAGTAATTGATCCCAAAGACAAGGTAAAAAGCGATGCCGATCAGGGGAATAAAAATGCAGAAAAGCAGGTAAGCCAGGGTTTTGTTAGTGCTGCGGGTCTCATAGATAATGCGCAGGCAAATCAATACCAGTATTACCAGGTAAATAATTCCAATGATCCAACTCAGGCTCAGGTTCCAGTTCATGCAGAGGGTTATTTCTATGTAGGCAAGATAGCCAGCAATCCATAGTTTAGTCAGCTATCAAATCTATGAAATTAATGATGTAGAAATTTTTAATAAAAGATAGCTCCTTTTCAGAATTAGAATAAATAATTCACGGGAGGAATACAGGTGGCTTTTACCAGATGCCGCATCTTTGCTTTTTATAAGCCAGTCATGACAGCATCCGCCACCGTACAAAATTTTGAATTTGGGACCAATCATTTACAGGTATTTGTTCCGGACTTAAGGATTGTGAAGGAACAATATCAACATCTGAAAAAAGAAAGCCCTTCTGTTGCATTTCCGTATTGGTCACAGGTATGGCCGGCTGCGCTGGGGCTTTGCCGTTTTTTAGTTAAACACATTCATTATCTACAAAACAAAAAAGTATTGGAACTGGCTGCGGGACTGGGATTACCTTCCCTGCTTGCCGCCCGCTATGCCTGTGAAGTATGTGCCAGTGATCATATACCCGAAGCGGTAGAACTGATGAAGCGTTCCGCTGACCTGAATGGAATCCTGAATATGAAATGCAGTTTATTGGACTGGAACTGTCTTCCGGAAAATATAAGCACTGATATTTTATTACTGAGTGATATTAATTATGATCCCGCTGAATTTGAAATTGTCTTAACTGTATTGCAAAATTTTTTAAATAACGGCACTACTATTATTCTCAGCACGCCACAACGATTGATGGCCAAACCATTTATTGACCGCCTGCTCCCTTTTTGTATACAGCGGGAAGAAATGTTAGTGGACTACGGGCAACACCAGACAGCAATTACACTGCTGATATTAAAACTGCCCTGAATCTTTAAATAATCCCCGGTGATGCATCCTGATCATGGGAAAAAATCATTTGGCCCCTTCCCTTTTATTCCACTTACTAATGACATATTCCCCTATTTTTTTACCGAGTTCTAATCCTGTTTCGTTATCTGTTTTAAAATGAATACCAGCATAAAATCTTGAGTCAGCACATTCCTGTGCAGTCTTTTTAAACAAAGCTGCATCAGCAGGAAAAAAATATTGCAATACTGTACTGGCTACACTGGATGCAGTGGCATGACCGGAAGGATAACCTGGGAACGGCGGTGTTAAAATTAATGGATGATACGTTGTATCGTATTGAAAAGGCCGGATACCCCAGTAAGCATATTTTGCGTCCATGATGGCAATAGCAGCATCGTGGATAGCTACATGTAACAATGTATAAATATTAACACAGGCTGGTGTATTTTTATCTAAGTGATACTCAAATATTTTTTGATTGGCCAGTTCGGTCCATATATCAAATCCCGTATGTGCTGCCCAGTAATAAGCAAGGCTGGCTGTCTGAAAATTTTGTTTAAACGTTTTAAGCTCCTGCATATCTTGTGCAAAATCAGGTGGCGCCGCAGGCCTGAACTGATTGCCTGAGTTTAATAGGAGAGGTTTAAAGGTTGCCCCCATTATACCCACCGGATAATCACCCCGCCAAAGTTTGGGATCAGTTTTCATAGTACCTGTCCATGGTTTATCTGATCCATCATTCTTTGCTTCTTTAACTACCCGTTCCCCTACCTGCTCACCCAGTTTCCATCCAGCTTCCACATCGCTTGGAAACTGGACTCCGGCATCTATCCTCGATTGAGCTGCTTCCTTTGCCATCTTCAATATTGAATCGGCTTTTGCAGGATAAAAATAAGAAAGCACCTTAGCCGCCGCTGCAGCTGCAACAGTATGTTCACAGGGATAGGACGGTGTGGCAGGAGCATCTATGAGTGTTTTGATGGAAGGATCAAATTGTGCAGGGCGTTTCCGCATGTATTTGTATTTGAGTTTCCATGCTGCTGCCATGGCATCATTAATGGCTATATTCATCCACGCAGTAGGAGCTCTCAAAAAAGTTACAAAATCAAAGGAAGAACCGAAAGAGGTTAAACTATAACCAAGCTGATTCCAGCGGTAAGCAGGAGAACCAGCATCCCAGTATCGAATCTGATCTAACATTTTAGTATTCCTTTGAGCTGTTTTTTCTTTCAACTCTTTCAATTCTTTTTGGGTTTGTTCTTTATCCGGGGGAGCCGGAACGTTTATTTCTTTGGTGTAATTCACCAGGAATGTTTTCCACTCACCAGCTGCTATCGAACTTTTTTGTGAATCGTTGTTTTGCGCTAACGCAAATAACCCTGCACTACAAAAAAGAATAGCCAGTAATAGTTGCGGTGTTTTTTCAGTAAAATAATGTTTTGTAAACATAGCAGTAAAGTTTAAAATGTTAAAGTCAATGAATACTAACGAACAACAAGGGAGGAATAAATAACAAGCTTTATCAAAGTTATTTCCGGATTTTAAAAACCGCTTTGCTATACGGTTCAAAAAAATGCGATTACGGTTCAAATAATGATCAAAAATGATTGGCCGCAACCTGTTTGCGACACTGCAGAGGAGAAACACCAAAATGGCTTTTGAATGCACGGCTAAAATGAGTATAGTTTTTAAAACCACTCTCCCCGGCAATATCAGTAATAGACTTATCAGACGTTACTACTAGATGGCGAGCCCTTCCCAATCTCTTCTCATGAAGCCAGTGGCCTGGCGGAATTCCATATACAGTTTGAAAATCTCTTTTAAAGGAGGATAAACTGCGGTGACACAGTCGGGCATACTCATGCAATTCAAGAGCATAACAACAGTTACGTTCCATGATATCCTGCAGATCAACGGTGTTCGTCAGAAATAATTTATAGAAGTAAGCTGTTAATTCTTTATTCGTTGAATTCGCAATAATATTGAGTAGTAGTTCCCTGAATTTTAATTCCAGCAGATCTTCGGGTGGTTGTGTGCCGGAAGTGAAATAGGAAATCACCGATTCATAAAACGAGATCAGCACATCAGTGGTGTCTACTGACAACACAAGATCACCTGTAACCATTGATAGCTCAATACGTGGAAAAAGTGAAGCGTTTTCCCTGGCAAAAGATTGGATATAACTATCCGGAACATAAAACATCAACGCACAAAAAGTTTCTTCGTCTACTTTTTCAATTCCGCAACCTCCTTTTTTCATAAACACAGTTGCTCCCTGCTGTAAAAGCCAGGAACGTTCCCGACTATACACCATATGATTTCCGCTTATCACATACAAAAAACAATTATGCTCCGCCCAGTCTTCCGCTTTTGTAAAATCAGGTGGACAGTCTATTATCAGGAACAATAATTCTTTGCAGGAAAACTGTTTAAATTCCTCCGGGTGGCTCTTTACATAATCGTAATAGTTCACCATAGAAATACCCGTTGTATGGCACTGCTAAGTTAAATAAAAGGCAAGAGAAGAAACCAGGTTTCCGGCTAGAAGGCGGTTGTAAGTATTTAAATTTTCCCTGTTTGTAGGTTCATCTTTACAAAGGAATATTCCCATGTTTCTTCCTTGGCAGCTTAGCCACTTTATTCTCCAGCATCGCAAAGGCTTTGATCAGCTTAATACGTGTGTATTTTGGTTCTATTACTTCATCAATAAAACCTCTTTCAGCAGCCAGGTAGGGAGTGGCGAATTTTTCGGCATACTCCGCTTCTTTTTCCACCAGTTTTTTTGCAGGGTCAGCCGCTTCTGAAATTTCTTTTTTGAAAATAATTTCGCTGGCTCCTTTGGCACCCATAACTGCTATTTCAGCAGTGGGCCAGGCAAAATTCATATCGGCACCGATATGTTTTGAATTCATCACATCATAGGCGCCGCCATAAGCTTTCCTGGTAATAACCGTAACCCGTGGCACAGTCGCTTCACTTAATGCATATAAAAGTTTGGCGCCATTGGTGATAATGCCATGCCATTCCTGGTCGGTACCCGGCAAAAACCCCGGCACATCCACCAATACCAGTAAAGGAATATTGAAGCAATCACAAAAACGGGTGAACCGTGCCGCTTTTCTTGAACTTTCAATGTCAAGCACGCCGGCCAAACTCATGGGCTGATTAGCCACAATGCCAATACTCCTGCCCGCCAGTCTTGCAAAACCTACTACAATATTCGTTGCATACTCTTTATGAATTTCAAAAAATGAATCATCATCACAAATACCTTCCACTACTTCACGCATATCATAAGGTTGGTTAGTACTTGCAGGAATAAGCGATTCTAACGACTCTCTTGTTTCATTTCCTAACGTATATGGAATTTTTGGAGTGGCATCCTCGCAGTTTTGAGGGATATAACTCAATAACTTTTTCACCTCTTCAATACACTCCATGTCATTCGCAGCCGTTAAATGGGTAACCCCCGATTTTGTAGAATGTGTAGAAGCACCACCCAGCTCTTCCGAGCTTACTTCTTCATTAGTAACAGTCTTTACCACATTAGGTCCTGTAACGAACATATAACTCGTATTCTCCACCATCAATGTAAAATCAGTAATAGCAGGAGAATATACGGCACCACCGGCACAGGGCCCCATGATCGCTGATATCTGCGGTATAACACCAGAAGCCAAAACGTTCCTGTAAAAAATATCTGCATAGCCACCCAATGATCTTACACCTTCCTGTATCCTTGCTCCACCGGAATCATTCAGCCCTATCATAGGCGCACCGGTCTTCATGGCAAGATCCATCACTTTACAGACCTTCTCTGCATGTGTTTCAGATAGTGCACCACCGAACACAGTAAAATCCTGTGCAAAAACATAAGCGAGACGACCATTGATGGTACCATAGCCGGTAACAACACCATCGCCATAAAACTGTTGATCTTCCATGCCGAAATCTTTGGTACGGTGAAGCACTAATGCGCCGATCTCTTCAAAAGATCCCGGATCCATCAGCAGACTGATACGTTCTCTTGCAGTCAGCTTTCCTTTTTTATGCTGCGTTGCATTTCTTGCTGCGCCACCACCGAGCTTTCCTTTTTCGATCTTTTCTTTTAATATCTCTGCTTTAGATTTCTTCATTGTAACTAAAATTAATGCATAATTTCTTTAGACTGTAAAGCCTTGGGGATTATCGAATACCCTATTTACTTTTTTGTCTTAACACAAAAAAGTAACAAAAAAAGTCAAGGAAAAAAAGAATGCTCCGCCTTTTTTCCGGCCAACGCACAAAGACTCTGAAAGGTTGGAACAACTTTACAGCCAATGGAGTGGTAGTGCCAGACTCCGCTGTTTATTATTAACCGACACTGCAGGCACTGCTTTTTAGCCTGGCTTGTTGAAAGAAGAAATTGTCTTATAGAAGGCGAAAAAGAGGTGCTGGAAATCACTTTTAACGGCTGGGTTGGCAAGATCATCACACTCAAAGAATTATTTTTTCCATCGGGCTTAAACAAATGTCCAGAAGATTTATCTGTGTAAATCCATCCAATCTGCGTCATCCTTGTTTCCCTCTCAACCTGTTTGTCCAATTAGTAGGAACAGCCTCAACCGGTTTAATTTCTTTTTGTTTATCCAACCAGTATCTCAACGCAATCATAGAAGCAAGCTCCGCATTGCTCCTTTGTTTATCTACTAACTTTTCCGGCGTATAACAATCTTTTACAAAATGCGTATCAAATTTACCCGACAAAAAAGCTTCATGATCAAAAACAAAACTGCCAAAGGGTAATGTGGTGGCCACTCCTTCAATTTTATATTCCTTAATAGCGGCCTTCATTTTCTGAATAGCATCCGTTCTGTTTTTTCCATGTGTCACCAGTTTAGCGATCATCGGATCATAGTAAACAGGAATGGTCATTCCTTCCTCATATCCATCATCCACTCTTATGCCTTCACCCTGCGGTTTGGAATATTTTGTAAGTGTACCAATAGAAGGCAGGAAATCATCCAATGGATCTTCTGCATACACTCTTAATTCAAGCGAATGACCGTTGATGGAAAGATCATCCTGTGTGAATCCCAATTTTTCTCCTCTTGCTATTTTTATCTGTTCTTCTACCAGGTCAATACCTGTTATCATTTCAGTAACGGGATGCTCTACCTGCAGCCGTGTATTCATTTCAAGAAAATAAAAATTCAATTGATCATCTACTAAAAATTCTACCGTACCTGTACTTGTATAATGACAGGATTTAGCAACCATCACTGCCGCTTCACCCATTTTTTGCCGCAGTTCCGGTGTTAGAATTGATGAAGGCGATTCTTCCACTACTTTCTGATGTCGCCGCTGTATGCTGCATTCCCGCTCAAATAAATGAACTGTATTGCCATATTTATCAGCCAATACCTGTATCTCTATATGGCGTGGAGAGCTGACATATTTCTCAATAAACACAGCGCCATCTCCAAAAGCGGACCTTGCTTCGCTGATGGCTCTTTGCATTTGCTCTTCCAGATCATTTTCTTTTTCTACTATCCGCATTCCCTTGCCGCCACCACCTGCAGAAGCTTTGATAAGGACAGGATAACCTATTTTACCCGCTATTGCTTTTGCGATGGTTATATCTTCAATTGCTTCATCTATACCCGGCACCATCGGAATATTATATTTTTTCACACATTCCTTCGCTGCCAGTTTCGAACCCATTATCCGCATAGCATCCGGACCGGGCCCGATAAAACGAATGCCAGCTTCTTCCACTTTTTTTGCAAACTCAGCATTCTCGCTCAGAAATCCATAACCGGGATGAATACCATCCACACCCAATTCTTTTGCAAATGCGATTATTTTATCAGCATTAAGATATGAGTGATCAGAAGCTGAAGCGCCGAGACAAACAGCTTCATCAGCGAATTTTACATGAGGAGAATTCCGGTCTGATTCAGAAAAAACGGCTACACATTGAATACCCATTTTCCGTATCGTTCGCATTATTCTTAAAGCAATTTCTCCGCGGTTGGCAACTAATATCTTTTGCATCGTTGGTTATTAATTGAATATTGAGGATTGAACATGGAGCATTTCTGCTGTTGGGTATTGAAGTCAATGCTCAATGTTCAATGAATGAAATACATCTTTCCTGATAATATTGTTCCTACTCCAGTTCTACCAGCACCTGTCCTTTTTCAACAGCTTGCCCAGGAACCACCGCTATTTTTTTTATTCTTGCAGTAGTATGGATCAGGATACTGTTTTCCATTTTCATGGCTCCCAGAATTAAGATCTTATCGCCTTCTTTTACATCCTGACCATCGGCTACAGCAATTTCCAATACCAAGCCGGGCATAGGCGCTTTAATATCTTTGATTGTTTTATTGACAACTGAACTAAACCCCATTTTCTCCAGCACCTGGTCCAGTTCGTCCTTTATTTCAATCTCAATTATTTCACCATCTATTTCGATCTTTAATTTTTTAGCTGTTGCACTAGCCTCAATCAATTTTATATTTACACAACGATGATCTTTAATTAGATTAAATTCCGTTGGAGACAATTGAACAATGTCAGCGCTGTCTATCATCATTCTGGTAAATGAAAACATAAACTCATTTGCTTTTACACTATAACTCTTGTTGCCGTCTGACATAAGTGAAGATTATCCTGTAAATTAAGTAATCTGAAATTTGAAAATCAAACTATGCTGATCCTTATTTTAAATTCATCCGGATTGCCGATGTGATATAGATTATCCATACAGATCGGTTTGTTATAAGGAATGCTCCAACTGGTTCAATACGGATAAAGATATCCATAACCAAAGAAGGCCGATGATAAAACCCGCCAGCACATCACTGGCATAGTGAACACGCAGGTATACCCTGCTATATCCAATCACTATTATTAACAATAACAATAGAACGGCCACCAGCCACCTGATCCAATCGATATCGATAGTGTGCAATAAAATATACATGAGCAAGCCGTAGAAAGTAACGGACATGATCGCATGTCCACTGGGAAAACTCAATCCTTTGGCTGCTTTCAGCAAAGGGGATAATGGCCGCTTACGCTGAAATAAATATTTAAGCAAAAACATCAGCACAAGGCTGCTCAGGGCGATAGTAATGATGCGGATAGAAAACCAGTTCTGATGTTTTACAGCAAAATAAAAAATAAGCAACAGGTTAGCTGGAATAAGGAATTGATGTTTGCCCAAAAAAGTAATGAACAACATGATACTGTTCTTTACCGGGCTTATGGATGGTTTGATCTTTTCAAAAATAGCCAGGTCAATGGGTTTATATTTCCGGATCGGTTTGCGGATCAAAAAGACAAGGATGCCTATAACAGCGGCAAACAACGACAGCGAAAGCAATGTCTCTGCTATAATTAAAATGCTGATCTCCCAAAAATGCATGGACTCTTCCGGCATATGTAAATTTATGCAAAGAACATGCAAGGGTTCAGGATATGGAGTAGAAGCCCCTGGTAATACCTATTTTTATCGACTGTGGAGATGCCAACTCAATGTAAGGATGGGGATACAACTTAGAACAGAAAGTATTTTCCAGAAAACTGAATTAGTTTTTTGCTTTAGCAATATTGTCTTTTGTATTGGCTGCCCTGCTCCACCCTTTTTCAATGGCGATCATGCGGGAACCCCTCGCCGGATGTGTTCTTGTTGCTTCGGCATTGGCAATATATTTCATTACTTCCTGCGACTGCTCCAACGAAGCCCCCAGTTTGTAGAGTACAAAGCCGGCGAATTCATCTGCTTCCAGTTCAAGGGCGGGTTTGCTGCCAGATTTTTTTATGGTGTGACCATTCAGGTGATGACCTACTTCATGGGCCAGCAGGGCGATAGCAGCCCATTTATCTTTTGTAGCATTATTGATCCAATTGATAAATGAAGGATTGTATAAAATGTATCTTTTCCTGTGCGTAATGGACGCTTCTACATTGTTCACCTTTGCTTCCTTTAATTCAAAATCTGCCTGCAGACCCAACACATCCATAATTTTTGTCAGCATCTGCCGGGCATCAGAAATTGAAAGGGTTGTTGTATCACTGTAAGCAATTGAACTTTGACTATTGTTTGCCTCTTGGGTTCGGGCAAAGCTGAGATGGGCAGATATTATAAATAAAGCAATCAGAATGATTTGTCTCATCGGGAGGGTATTGGATTTATCAATAAAAATAATCCAACTCTTTTAATAACAAAAGGGTTACCCTATATAATTTATTGATTCTGTTGACCGGCGTCAATCAAAACCATCATTATTCCTCTTAAAAAGCAATATCTGATCATAAAGTTTAAAAAAAATCATCATTTGTTCTTTTCCTGCAGTTTAACTGTCTCCGGCTTCAAAACAGAAGTTACAATCGCAGCAAACCAGTATCAATAGCAGTTGATTTTATTCCTCATTTATAGGTCAATGCGCAAAACACTCCCCCTGCTGTAGCGATCATTACTCCCTTTGGAGAAAAAAATGAGGGTGCAAAAAAAGAGTACGACAGGCGCAGGTACTGGCATAGTTGTAGTTAGAGATAATTGGGCTGTCACCATTCATTATTATTTAATTTATAAAATTGGATATTATGAAACTCAGAAATTTCTTCATCCTGGCGGCAATTATTGCTTTAGCTTCCTGCAAACCTTCCTATAAGGCAACTGACAAATCCAGAACAACTACAACGGATACGACATCGACATCAATGGAAAAACCAACTCCTACAAGTACAACAACGATAACCGTACCGCCGGCAATACAAACAACTTTTACTACTCAATATCCCACGTCAACCAATGTTTTATGGAGCAAGTATGATACAATGACAGTGGTTCCGATAGACTGGGAAATGGCCGGTTGGACAACCATGGATGCCGACGATTACCTGGTAAGATTCGATATGGACAATGAAAATTATTATGCCTGGTATGATAGCGATGGTAACTGGATCGGCTCCGCTTATGTATTAAAAGATCATACTCAATTACCTGCAGCTGTTAATACAGTCATAACTAATAAATATGCCGGTTATAGCATTACAGGTGTTAACAGGGAATTTCAAAAAGACAAGGTAGCTTATGAAATTGAAATGAAGAAAGATAATAGCAAAGTGAAATTACTGGTCGATGCAGATGGTAATATCATTAAAGAAAAGATGAAATAAATCTTAAAGAGAAAGTTCCATTTTGATATTACCTGGTTTTTTTCCGTACAGTGTGGGTGTTATAATGGTAGCTGTGGGTAGGTTAATATTATCCATAGCTACTTTTTTGTGCTATTGTGAGTACAGAAGTTATTTACCCGGCTGCTGTTTTAATACCGTTTTTAAATGCCTTCTGGCTTTTCCAGTACATCAAAATATTCATTAGCCTTCGTTTTCGTTATTCCTGGTCAACTTGCGTAGAGCAAGGATATGGCGATTCAAAACGCAAATCCAGATAAAGACATATTATTAATAAAAGTATTCTCCTTTTTATCTTTAGTCCCGAAAAAATTATACAAACAAACTGCAACCTTATTCGCCAAAACCTGTTGATATAAAATAAAACCTCAGATTATGTCAACTTCAACAACAACCAACGAAAATATAACCGCGAAAACTGTTTTTATAAAAATGGCCCTCAGCGCCTGGGACACCTATAATGAAAGAGTAAATAAATTGATTAATTCCCTTTCCGATGAACAGCTGATTGCTGAAACTGCACCCGGCAGGAATAGTGGTATCTACCTGTTCGGGCATCTCATTGCGGTAAGTGATGGCCTCTTCCCTATCCTTGGGTTTGGAGAAAGGCTTTACCCGGAACTGGATAAGGTCTTTGTGGTAAATCCAGATAGGTCAGGTCTTGCAATGCCCTCCATCAATGAGCTGAAGGAATACTGGAATAAAGTGAATGCTAAATTGACAGACCATATCCTACAGTTGCCGGAATACGAATGGTTCAACAGGCATAATAACGTATCAGAAGCTGATTTTGCCAACGAACCACACAGGAATAAATTAAATATCATTATCAACAGAACGAATCATACAAGTTACCATTTGGGGCAATTGGTTTACCTGGCCAAAAAACAGGCTAAGGAAGATTGATGTTTAAAAAATGAAAACATAAGGAGCGAAATTATCTAGCAAATTTATTTAATTCGACTACTCCTGTTACTTTTCGTTCGCCTTCAGTTTGAATTATTCCCATGTAAATAGTTGCTCCGCCTTCCGTTTCCTGCTATTTACAATATTTTTAAATGGTTATTGATTGCCGGAACTTCTGTGGACAGGTCAGCAGCAATTTATTTTTGACTCAGCCCGGAAGTTCCGCCATCAGGCTTTTTTCTTTCCGTTTGCTTATGCTTGTCCGCATAAACGGTTTATTTTTTCAATATGTCAATACTGCTGATTTGAAAACGGAATAATTAGTATACCTTTCTATACTTCCGTCCACTGTTCCGTCCCTCTCCGCCATCCCCGTCAAAACGATTTACTGAACGCATTTAGTTCACTTCAGTTTTAAATCAACACACATTTATAATGAAACAGATTTTTTTATGCCTTGCTGCCACTTCTTTGATGATGGCATGCAACAACGAGAAAAAAACGGGTGATACCGCTGGCGAAACAAAGGTGGACAAGCCTGCAGTGGGATTGCCCTATACCGCCGCTTATTCTTCTTCCTTTGAACCGGGTAATCCCGAATACAGTGCTACCATCCTGCAGGGATCCTGGAAAGACTGGGAGAATAATAAAATGGAAAACATGAAAAGCTGGGTTGCCGATACCGGCGGGGGACAAACTATGGGTTACGCGCCTCAAGCTCT
>CAMLEX010000004.1 GCA_946479055.1 uncultured Bacteroidota bacterium
ATAAAATTATTTTGGGATGGAATGCATTGATGAATACTGCTTGCAGTAAGGCTTTTGCAGCTACAGGTAATGAAGAATACAGGCAGTTGGCAATAGCTAATATGCAATTTCTTCTCACAAAGTTTAATCTTGAAAATTCAAATGAATTTTATCATACCTGGAAAAATGATGAAGCAAAATATCCAGCCTTTCTTGATGATTATGCTTTTCTCATACAGGCACTCATTAATCTGCAGGAAATATCGGCAGACGCAAAATGGTTGCTGAAGGCAAAAGAAATAACCGAATTTGTTATCAATAATTTCAGCGAGCTTGAAACAGGTTTCTTTTTTTATACAAAATCGGGTCAAAAGGATGTGATAGTTCGGAAAAAGGAAGTGTATGATGGAGCTGTGCCTTCGGGTAATGCTGTTATGGCAATTAACTTACATCAGCTTGGTTTATTATTTGACTTGAATGAATGGAAAAAAAGAAGCGGGGATATGGTTTCCTCACTTGGCCAGGCTATTGTTCGTTATCCCACTTCTTTTGGATGCTGGAACTGCCTTTTGCTGGAAATTATTACCGGAACTATTGAAATCGCTTTTTTAGGGAAAGAATTTCATGAAATACACAAAGAATTGCTAAACCAATTTATTCCCCATCGAATCCTGATGGCTTCCACTATTGAAACGAATCAATTTCCGCTTTTGGCAGAAAAACATGTTACTGGCCAACCACTTATATATATATGTAAAAATCTTTCATGTTTTAAACCTGTAGCTTCTGTAGATGAAGCCATAGGCCAAATAAAGGGATTAAAAAAGGCCAATTAATTTTATGTTAATACAATAAAACAAGCTAAATATGCGTTAGGATATATACGTCGTAAAACCCGATTTGGACAAACGAAAATAAATTGTAACGTTGTGGTGATAAATAAACCAAAATATTATATTTGCCCCAATACCCTTAAGAGTATGAAAATGAAAAACCTTAACTACGCATTTCTTACAGTTGCCTGCATTGCTATGCTTTCCAGCTGTGGAATTTTGGGAAAGAAAAACAAAGGTAGTAGCCTGCCTAATGATGGACAGGTACACGGTATTTCTCCCGGTAACAGATACACCCTTCCTAAACCTCCGGGTATGGTTTACATACCCCAGGGAACGTTTCATATGGGACCCAGTGATGAGGATCCTGCATATGCATTTAGTTCCCGTAACCGTTCCATTTCTATCAGCGGTTTTTGGATGGATGCAACTGAAATCACCAACAACGAATATCGCCAATTCGTATATTGGGTTCGTGACTCCGTGGCTGCCCGTAAAATGGGTAAGGTAAAAGCCGGAGCTGATGGCAACGAATATGTTGACTGGGCTGCGATGAAGCAAATGAAATGGGATGATCCTAAAACAGTTGAAGCTTTAGGAAATACCGATCTGATCCTTTCGCCAGAAGAAAGAATTTTTGGTAAAAAAGAAATAGATGCGTCAAAACTTCTTTTTCATTCAGAAATATTTGATCTGAAAGAAGCGGCTAAAAAGGAGAATGCCGGTAAGTCGCGTTCTAAATTTATCATTAAAAAAGATATTCCTATTTATCCTGATACATTGGTTTGGATTCGTGACTTTGCTTATTCTTATAACGAACCAATGACAAAACGTTATTTCTCACATCCTGCTTTCGGTAATTATCCGGTTGTAGGTGTTAGCTGGAAACAAGCTACTGCTTTCTGCGAATGGAGAACGCATTATTTAAATGCTTTCCTGGATAGCAAAAAAAGAGTACAGGAATCAGATTTCCGCTTACCTACCGAAGCTCAATGGGAATATGCAGCCCGTGGCGGCCGTTCACAATCAATGTTCCCATGGGGTAACTATTATCTCCGTAATAAAAAAGGATGTTTGATGGCCAACTTTAAGCCTGGCCGTGGTAATTATCCTGAAGATGGTGGATTCTATACCGTTCGTGCAGATGCATATTGGCCAAATGATTTTGGGCTGTATTGTATGTCGGGAAATGTAGCTGAATGGACTTCATCTATTTATTATGAAGGCCGCACTAACTTTCAGCATGATATGAACCCTGATGTTCGCTGGAATGCAAAAGATGATGATCCCCCGCTGATGAAGCGTAAAATAATTCGTGGTGGAAGCTGGAAAGATGTTGGATATTACCTGCAAACAGGTACCAGCACTTATGAATACCAGGATACCGCCAAATCTTATATCGGATTCCGCAGTGTAATTGATCTTCCTGCTGCTCCCCAAAAAGCACGTCGCAGATAATACTTTTAAAAAAGAGGTTTTTTTCTGAAACCTCTTTTTTAAATACAATTTTTCTCTCACTTATATCGTTTTATTTAAAATTTAATAATCTATAAAAACGGACCCCTTATGCTATTCTTTAAAACCCACAAAGGCCAGGTAGTACTAAATTTTCTTTTCAGCTTTTTTGCCGCAGTAGTAATCTTTGCGGCAATGATGAAAATCCTTCACTGGCAAGGTGCTGATATCGCTATCATGTGTGGACTGATCGCTGAAGCCATCGTATTCCTCGTAATGGCATTCTTAGTGCCTCCTCCCGAAGAACCACATTGGCAACGTTATTTTCCAGACATTAACCAACACCCTGATCTGGATCCTAATTTTAAACCTACACCATTGGCTCTTAATTCCGGTGGTTCTGGTAATCCAGCCCTGAATAAATTGGATGATATGCTGCGTGAAGCAGATATTACTCCGGCTAACCTGGGTCGTTTAGGTGATAACTTTAAAAAACTGGGTGGTACAGTTGATAGAATGGCAGACATCACTGATGTGGTGGCAGCTACCGGCGACTATACCGCTAAAACTAAGGAAGCAGCTAGTGCTTTAGGCACAATGAAAGATGCTTATCTTGGTGCTGCCAACAGCATTCAGCATTTCAATCAGGCTGCTGAAGGAACCAAGCAATTTCACGATCAGGTAACCGTATTAACTAAAAACCTGGCATCTCTGAATACAATTTATGAGCTCGAATTGCAGGATACCAATAATCATCTGAAAGCAATGAACAAATTCTACAGCAATCTGACTCAGGCTTCTGAAGCTATGCAGGGTAGTGTAGAAGATGCTCAAAAAGCAAAAGAACAAATTGCGTTATTAGCTAATAACCTGGGCCGCCTGAACAATGTTTATGGCAATATGCTCAGTGCTATGCAAGGTCGCAGCTAAAAATATTAAATAGAATAAAGGGTTCGTTTTAAATTTTAAAATTGAAATCCCGTATCCTGGATTTTTTTGACATAAGTCACCATTACTAAAACAAAAACCAAATCGTCATGGCTTTACCTCGTGAGCCCAGGCAGAAAATGATCAATATGATGTACCTCGTTCTGACAGCCTTGCTGGCACTGAACGTATCATCTGAGATATTAAATGCCTTCAAAACGGTCAATAAAAGCTTGGAGAACACTAATACTACTGTAAATAAATCTACAGAGACAATTATGGCTTCCTTGCAGTTAAAAACCACAGACCCCGCATCAGCCACAAAAGCGCAATTGTGGTATCCTAAAGCACAGAACGTACAAGTCCTAAGTAAGGACGTCTTTGCTTATATCCAGGGATTAAAAGATCGTATCCTTCGTGAATCAGGAGGTGATCCAAATAAACCTGAGCAGAAATATAAAGAAGATAATCTGGATATTCCTACACGTATCATGGTTGATAAAGGAGAAGGTCCAAAACTTCTAGCAGCCCTTTCAAAATACAAGAAAGATGTGCTGGCAATAGATCCCGCCATTGATTCGGCGTTTAAAGAGGCCCTTCCTATCAGTCTCGAAAAACCGGCAAGTAGAAACAGGGCTGGTAAAACATGGGAGGGAGCTTATTTCCACATGGTACCTTCAGTAGCCGCTTTAACTATTCTTAGTAAGTTTCAAAATGATATAAAAACATCTGAGAATAGGGTAGTACAATTTTGTCACAATAAAGTTGGTGAAGTTGCTGTACGTTTTGATACTTATGCTGCTATCGTTGGCCAAAACTCTACGTATCTTATGCCTGGACAAGATTTAGAGATCACAGCAGGTGTAGGAGCTTTTAGTACAGGTGCTAAGCCAACTATTACTGTTGGTGGTCAGACACTTACTGTCGGCACTGAAGGTACAGCCACTACAAAATTACCTGGCGGCGGTGTTGGTCCTCATACAATTCCTGTTAGAATTACCTATACCGATCAGGAAGGCAAACAACAAACTATTGAAAAGAACGTTGAGTATAAAGTAGGTATGGCTAATGCCTCAATTGCCCTTGATGAAATGAATGTTCTTTATGTAGGATATGATAATAAAGTTACTATTGCTGCAAGTGGCGGTGGTGATGATAAAGTTCAGGCTGTCATTTCTGGTGGCGGCGGTACTTTGGAAAGACTAGGCGGCGGTAAATACATTGCTAAAGTTCGCTCAGTTACAGATGATTGTAAGATCACTGTTACAGTAGATGGTAAAGTAGCCGGGGTGTCACAGTTCCGTGTTCGTACGATACCAACACCGGTTGCAACTGTGGGAGGTGTAGCAAGTAATGAAAATATGACAGCTGGACAATTCAGGGCACAGACGGGTGTGGGTGCTTATATTAAGGATTTTCCACTTAATCTGAAATATTCGGTTACAAGCTTTACTTTGACTGCGGATAATGCTGATGGTGATATTGAAGAAGCTCCTTGTACTGGCTATCAATGGAGTCCCAAGGCTTTGAATATGATTAAAAACATACAGCCAGGAAGAATGGTTACAATAGAAAATATTCGTGCCACTGGTCCGGATGGTCGTAATCAGAAACTTCCGGGACTTACGTATTATATTAAATAAATTAGTGAAGATGAAATGAGCCATAAAAATTACTGAGCAATTTGTAAATGTGTGATGATAATTTTTATGGCGAATTTCATTTAGGAAAAAGAAATAAAAAATAGACAAATGAAAAGCATTGTTGTTAAAAGTTGTTTAGTTGCTGTATTTGTTGCTTTATTGGTTGCTGATGCTGACGCCCAGCGTGCAGGCCGCAGAAGGACAAATCCTCCTGCAAACACTACCAATCCCCAGGATAATCAGCAGCAGAATAATAATAATACGCAGCCATCAGGCTATAATCCGTATGGCAATATTCCGATTGTTGTTGATTCAAGTGGGGTTTCGGATTCGGCGATAAAAAAATCGCTGCGCAATGACAATGCTTATGATAAAAGCAGTTTAAATGCTCGTACACCGTTACCATATGAGCATTTACGGGTAGATGATGCCTTATTTGCAGAAAAAGTATGGAGGGAATTAGATCTGCGAGAAAAGATGAACCAGCCATTCCGGTATGATGCGGAAAGTGATAACGGTAGCCAGATGTTTATCAACATGTTGCTAAAGGCAGTAAACTCAGGAGAAGTTACGGCATTTAATGATGACAGGTTCACAACGCCAATGACATTGCCTGAGATCCAGCAGTTAACTGTAGGATCAGCAGATACTGTTCCACAGGTTGATCCGACAGATCCGAACAAGGTTTTGCGTTACGTAGTAACAAGAGCCAGTTTTGATGCTAAAAGTGTTGTAAAGCTCAGAGTAAAAGAAGAGTGGGTATTTGACCGTGAAGCCAGTCGTTATTTTTGCAGAATTCTTGGAATTTCTCCTCTTAAATCACAATTTTTTCCAAATGGACAGGAAAGGCCAGGAAGTACTCCAATGTTTTGGATCTATTATCCGGATCTTCGTCCTTTGTTAGCAAAGTATGAGGTATATAATCCCAAAAATATGGGAAACAGCCGTATGACTTGGGAAGAACTTTTTGAAAGCCGCATGTTCAGCAGTTATATTACCAAGTCATCCTTAGATAATGCAAGTAATCGGTCAATAAGAGCATATATTAAAGATCCTATCCTGGCTTTGTTAGAAGGCGAAAATATAAAGGAGAAGATATTTAATTATGAGCAGGATTTATGGTCGTACTAACATTTATTAATTTTAATTTTTTAAATATAAAATAGCCCCTTTTAGGGGCTATTTTAATGGGCAAACATTTCATTTGGAACTGCTTAAAAAAATATTAAAAATTCACACAAATACTATAGGATAATCAGAAAATTGTTTGTACTTTCGTCTTGGTTTTTCATAGGATATTGGATTTTAAAAACGGGGCTGGATTTCTATCCTGGCCCCATTTTTTTTACCTTGGTTTCACTTATTTTGAGCTGAAATAGGTTGTTATAATAAGAGCTTTTGATTTACCGATTTTTATTTCTATTTCCTCTTGTTTAGCTTCACGAACATTTTTTACCGATTTAAATTCTTTTAATAAAATATCCGCTGTGGCTTTACCTATGCCCGGAATATCCTCCAATTCATTTTTAAAAGTCCCTTTACTTCTTTTATTGCGGTGAAAACTGATACCGAAACGGTGTACTTCATCTCGAATTCGTCGAATCAGCCTTAGGCTTTCGGTGTTATAGGATAGTTTTAGTGATTCTCTATCACCTGAAAAAAATAGTTCTTCTTCATTTTTTGCAAGGCCAACCAAGGTTGTTTTGCCGATGGCTTTTAATTCTTTTATGGCCTCAATAGCAGCACTTAATTGGCCTTTACCGCCATCAATTATAACCAGTTGGGGAAAAGGCCTTTCCTCTTCCAGTACCCGTTTATAACGCCTGTAAACTGTTTCCTTCATTGAAGCAAAATCATTGATACCCTGTACTGTTTTTATATTGAAATGACGATAATCCTTCTTACTGGGTTCTCCATTTTTAAAACAAACCATGGCTGATACAGGATAACTTCCCTGGAAATTTGAATTATCAAAACATTCAATGTGGACAGGCAGCTCAGCCAATTGAAGATCATGTTGTAATTGCTCTAAGATTTTTAGTTTATCTGTATTTTTTGAAAGTTTAAGTCTTTCCTTATTCTTCAATTCTTCTATAAAATAGTTGACATTTTTTTCTGATAGTTCCAATAACTTTTTTTTATCCCCGCCCTTTGGGATTGTTAAGGTTACCTCATTTTGGGGGTATTCAATCAGAAAGGGAATTACAATTTCTGGGCAATCACTATTGAAAGTTGTTCGCAATTGGGCTATAGAAAAACTGAGAATTTCTTCCGGGGGTTCATCAAGGTGCGTTTCTACTTTATTGGTTTGTGTTTGAACAATTGTGCCATTACGCACCATCAGGTAATTAACAAACGCAATATCTTTTTCTTTTACCAATGAAAAAACATCCAGGTCGCCGGCTTTCACATTAGCTACGACAGAGCGGGCCTGGTAATTTTCGAGGTATTCAATTTTTTTCTTGGTTATCTCAGCTTTTTCAAACGCAAGATTGGCAGAGAATTTTTTCATTTCTTCTTTAAAGTGGCGGATAACCGGTGAAAGGTTTCCCCGAAGCAAATTTTTTAACTGCCCGATGCTTTCTTTATATTCTTCGCTTGTCTGAAGACCTTCACAAGGACCTTTACAATTGCCAAGGTGATATTCCAGGCAGACCTTAAATTTCTTTTGCCGGATATTTTTATCAGTTAGGTTTAGCGAACAGTTTCTTAGTGGAATAGTTTGCCTGATGAACTCAATTAATTCTCTTACCTTTTTGACTGAAGTATAAGGACCAAGGTATTCTGATCCATCATTTAGCTTTTTTCGTGTAAGGAAAACGCGGGAAAATGGTTCATTTTTAATGACAATAAAAGGATAGGTTTTATCGTCTTTCAGATTGATGTTGAAAATGGGTTGGAATTCTTTGATCAACGAATTTTCCAATAAGAACGCATCCTGCTCTGAGCTAACAATGGTAAACTCTATGCGGTTTATCCGACGCACTAATTCATGAGTCTTGTAACTATTTAGGTTTTTATTGAAATAGGAATTGACTCTTTTGCGGATATTCTTTGCTTTCCCAACATAGATCAATTCATTGCCGGAATTATAGTATTTATAAATGCCCGGTTGTTGCGGGATACCGGAAACTATATGTAAAAACTCTTTTGCTGTCATTCTTATTCATCTTCACTCCATACTACTTTAACAGTAGAAGTTGTTTCAGGTTGACCTTTTAACTGTTTAATAGTTATTATCTGGAAACTTTCATCTATCCTCCAAAGCAATCTTTTTTGTACTGAACTATCTTTTGAATTGATTACCTGGTTAATGATAATGTTTGTTACTTTATCACCGGAAGGATCAGGTTTAATTAATACTTCCTGGCGTTGAATTTCTTCTTTCTCAGATTTTAAAGGTATATAAGTAAGCATTACACGGTTCATCGTTTCGTCAAATTGTTTCTCTTCGGTATACCTGTCTTCATATTTTGAAGAAGATAGATCGGGGATAGACAAAAAATCTTTAGCAGCTTCCCTGAACTGTTCACGATGAATATAGATGGTATCAGTTGTAATGCTATCAACGGATACTATTTTACGAATTGAATACAGGGAAGTATCAATATCTGCTACCTGACTTTGGATATAAGAAAGAACGGGAAAAAATTTTTCGTGTTTACTTTTATCTTTTTGTTTACAGGAAAAAAAGGATACCAGGAATATTGCAAATATTGGAACCTTAAAGTTGATCTTCATTTCTTTAGCCATAAAGGTGTTCATATATTCAGAATGTAAAATTAATTGAAAACAGTGCTGCAAGATATTCTTGTATTAGAAAAAAACATCCCGTCTTGTATAAATTCAGACGGGATGCTTACATAATTTTAGGATAATATAGAAAAATTATTCATTGAGTGTAACACCTACTTTCACGCCAAAGTCAAACAGGTTTTCTTTGACAGGGTAGGTATTGTGAAAACTCGAAAGTAGCTGGTACCGGACCTGCGGACCAACCTGCCATTTTGTTTTACCATTTGTATAATTAACAAACGTCTCAAAACCCGTATTTAGATTAACATGGCGTATCAGCCGTGGTACTTCCGCATAGTTTTTATAATCGGTTGAAATAAGGTATGCTCTGTCTTGCAATATATAAGTAGGTTGCAGAGTACCGGCAATCCCTAAATTTGTTTTATTGTTGCCAAACAATTTGATTTCAGCTCCTATAGGTACAGAAATAGAAAAATAATAATTCTTCAGCCAATCCGACTTATAGCCAGCATAATTACGATAATAGGTCCAGGTAGATATTGAACTGTTGCCATTCCCTCCATTCAGGTCAATAGTAGCAACTTCCCCATTAAAAGCATAGGCTTTTATATCATACCGGTTGATGTTGAATTGCACACCCCCACGTAATTTCAGGCTCCTTGTTATGGGGTATCTGCCAGATATTCCTATCTGCAGTCCCATATCAGGTTTATGAGTAACAGCGCTGTTTACATCACTTAAAGAGGCAAATGGATAATTGGATGCGGATGGATTATCCAGGGATTTATTTAAACTGAGCTTCCGATAGCTAACTGTTGGTGTAATAAATAATTGCCAGCTTACTTTTTTTACGGTTTTTTTAAATAGATAGGCATTAGTCACACTTTCGATCGTAAGAGGAATGTATATATTATCATTTTTAACGTGGTTGGATTTATCAACTGCAATAATCCCCCTTTGATTTTTAAAAGATATTTTTTCAATATCCACTACAATTGGGTCAATTACGGCATTCCTTCTATTAATAGTAATGACTGATGAAGGTTGAGTCGCTTCAGCTATGACATCTGTATATTGTTGCGCAACTGGCAATAATATATCGGTAATTCTTTTCGAAGTGTTTTCTAAAGGAGAAGAAGTTAAGCTGGTTCGTCCTGATCCGTTTACAGAAGAGTTTTTTGAATTTGCATCCACTTCAGTAAAAGGGAGTAATTTTTTAATACCCTCGTAATTTTTCTGAATTGATTCGGACTTATCAATGGTTAAAGAAGCTGGGCTATCCTTTAATAGTCCTATATCATTTTCTTTAGTTGAATGAGGCTGTGTAGTCATTACCCATGTAACTGCACCACCTGTCATTAATAGTATGAAGCCAAGCCAGAATCCATACCATTTTCTGCGGGTGTGTAACGCACTATTGACGCCTCTCCATACCTTATCCGACGGAAACATCCGGTATTGATCAGCGTTTTGTTTTACGTACTGCTCAAAATCTTTATTAAAGTTACTCTCCATAACCAGTTAAATATTTAGGATACGAATTACCGTTGGTTAACTGCGACAAGCCAATCGGTATCGTGTTTTGGTTTTTGTATAATTCTCTTTCTCACTAAAATATCTTCCAGCATCGCTTTTGCCCGGGTATACTGACTTCTGCTTGTGCTTTCTTCAATGTCAAGCATATCAGCAATTTCCCGATGGCTATATCCTTCCACAGCATATAAATTCAAAACGGTGCGGTACCCAATAGGTAATAATCGAATACACTCTACCACCTGTTTTGCCTGTATAATAGCTGGAATACTTTCTTCTCTTACCTGGATACCAGTGGCATAAATAATATCTACACTTTCATTGAACTTTTTATTTTTCTTCAGGATATTGATACAGGTGTGAACGATAATACGTCTGACCCACCCTTCAAAAGCGCCGCGGTTTTCAAAAGTATGTATCTGTAAAAAGACTTTGATAAAGCCTTCCTGCAACATATCTTCTGCATCTTCGCGGTTGTGCCCGTACCGATAACAAACCGCCAGCATTTTTGAACTATACTTGTTATATAGTTCCCGCTGGGCGGTAGCATTATTACTTAAACAACCCTTTAAAATGGCTTCCTCGGTCATATATGCCGTTTGGTTGTCTGTAAGTTAGACAATTTTTGTAAATAAATGCTGCACAGGATCGTAAAATTCGCCGTGGTTTCAGGAAGAAATACGACTATTTTTTTCGTACCAGGCTATCCATCGGATACCTGGCTTCCAGGCTGTCCCGTATTGTAACTGCCCAGCTTATCAATTTAGTTTTTTCTGCTTCCGTAAGTTTAGCCTCTTTGTGCACCCAGGTGTATGAATCTAATGGCATTTCATTTTCTTTTAGCTGCTCGGCTATTTCTTCCATTTTATGGTATTGGGATCGAAGACTTCTATTAGTGTATTCATCTAAATTCAGGTGCTTTTTTCCATCTTTTACATGATGATCCATCCACCAGTCTACCGGTTGAATTCGGGTATACCAGGGATAATTCGTGTTATTAGTATGGCAGTCATTACAGGCTTTTGCTAATATAATCTTAACATCCTCCGGTACAGCATAAACGTTTCCTATGTAATTAGCTTGTGGACCGGATGCTTTATTCTTTTTTGGATGAATAAACTGAATTATAATTACCGTAAATAGTAAAGCAAGTAGTATTTTTTTCAGCATGTCTTTATCCTGAAATTATTATTTATCGGTTAAAATTTCTCCGGTCATTTCAGCTGGAATAGGCAATTGCATCATGTGTAATATAGTTGGGGCAATATCAGCAAGTTTACCAGACTTAATTGTTCCCTTCCAGTCATTATCAATTATAAAAAAAGGAACAGGATTAAGAGTATGCGCTGTATTTGGAGAGCCATCTTCATTGACCAGGTAATCCGAATTGCCATGATCAGCAGTAAGAAAAATAGTATAGCTGTTTGCTAATCCCGCTGTTACAACCTGTTCAACGCATTTATCTACTGTTTCCGCCGCTTTGATAGCAGCATTCCAAATACCGGTGTGGCCTACCATATCGGCATTTGCATAATTAAGGCAAATAAAATCAGCAGAACGTTTTTCTATTTCAGGTAATAGTGCATCCGTCATTTCAAATGCACTCATTTCAGGTTTCAGATCATAAGTGGCCACTTTGGGGGAAGGGATCATGATTCTTGTTTCTCCATCAAATGGCACTTCACGTCCACCGCTGAAAAAGAAGGATACATGCGGATATTTTTCCGTTTCGGCAATACGTATCTGTTTCAATCCCTGTTGTTGCAATATTTCGCCAAGTGTATTCTTCAAATCATCATTTTCAAAAACAACATGAACATTTTGAAAACTTTGATCGTACTGCGTCATAGTTGTATAATGCAGTGCTAATTTCTTCATGGCAAATTCCGGAAAATCTTTTTGTGTCAATACTTCTGTTATTTCCCGGCACCGGTCAGTACGGAAATTAAAACAGATCGCTACATCGCCATCTTTTATCGTCGTTACCGGGCGGTGATCTTTGTTTGTAATCACAGTCGGTTTGATAAATTCATCTGTTACCTTATTCCGGTAAGATTCTTCAATAGCTGCAACAGCATCGGTGGAAAGTTCACCAATTCCCTGGATCAGGGCGTCATATGCTAATTTTATTCTTTCCCATCGTTTATCTCTATCCATGGCATAATAACGGCCACTAACTGTAGCAATTTTACCCACTGATTTATTCAAATGTTCCTGTAATTCTTTTAGAAAACCTAAACCGCTTTTTGGATCGCAATCACGACCATCTGTAAAAGCATGAATAAAGACATCAGACAATCCTTCAGCCTTGCATATATCAACGATCGCTTTTAAATGATTGATGTGCGAGTGAACTCCACCATCGCTCACCAATCCTAAAAGATGAAGTGGCTTATTGTTTTGTTTGGCAAATCTTACGGCCGTTAACAAGTGTTCGTTTTTTGCAAAAGAACCATCCCGGATTCCAACATTGATGCGCTGTAATTCCTGGTAAACGATACGACCTGCACCCAAGTTCAAGTGGCCCACTTCAGAATTGCCCATTTGTCCATCTGGCAGCCCTACAAGCTCCCCACAAGTAGTGAGAGTTGTATTTGGATATTTCGAATATAAAGATTTAGTAAAAGGAACGTTTGCATGCTGGATGGCATCAGAAGATGCAACTTTTCCCAATCCCCAGCCGTCCATTATGATCAGAATAACTCGTTTTTGTGACATTAGTTGTTTAATTGTTTAAGTGGTACAAATTCATTCATTATCAGGTAACAATGCGTTGTAAATTTACAGATCATTCATCTATTTTAGTTGCAAAGATATTTAACAACCGGATTTTATTATTTTAGTATTCTATTGATCCATACCCTATGGCATATTTTAAGTTTTAAAGCCCTGTGAAAAACAAATTTATTATGAAAGCGATTGTTACATCTTTTTTAGTGTCTTTATTGCTAGTATTATCCTCTTTTGCCCAATCATCGGGCAATATTGATGGAGTAATAAGCGCATTACGTTCGGGAAATGCTTCGGGGTTGGCAAAATATTTTGACGACAACGTTGAACTTTCATTACCCGTTAAAAGTGATAGTTACAGCAGGGCGCAGGCATTGGTGATCCTTAAAGATTTTTTTGCCAATAATGGCGTAAAAAATTTCGAATTAAAACACAAGGGTGACTCACCCGGGGGGAATTATTGTATTGGTACCTTGCAAACAAAATCAGGAAATTTCCGGGCCCATGTGTTTATGAAAACAAAAGGGGGCAAAGAAGTCTTGAAGGAAATAAGATTTCAATCTATTGAATAATTTGAAAGCAGAAATAATCAGAAGCCTTTCCGCATACCGGGAAGGCTTTCTTATTTTTGTACAATGAGTTTTGAAAATCAATTATATCACCTGGTGGATGAAGCCCTGAAAGAAGACGTTGGTGATGGAGATCATTCGACCCTATCATGTATTTCTGCTGATGCAAGAGGAAAAGCTGTATTAAAAATAAAACAGGATGGAATACTGGCGGGGATGGACGTAGCAAAAAAAATATTTGAATATAAAGAGCCGGGATCTGTTTTTTCTGCCTATAAAAAAGATGGCGATAAGATGATCTTTGGTGAAATGGCTTTTGAAGTTGAAGCTTCAGTTCATACTATTCTGCAATGTGAACGATTAGTGTTGAACTGTATGCAAAGAATGAGTGGTATAGCTACTTTAACAAAAGAGTACACGGATAGATTAACCGGCTATAAAACCCGTCTACTTGATACACGGAAAACGACTCCTAATTTCCGTTTGCTGGAGAAAGAAGCTGTGCGGATTGGCGGTGGCGTCAATCACCGTTTTGGTTTGTTTGACATGATCATGCTTAAAGACAATCATATTGATTATTGTGGCGGTATCGAAAAGGCCATTGAAAAAGCCTATCATTATGTGGTAACTAAAAAGCCCGGATTAAAAATTGAAGTAGAAACAAGAAGTATTGATGATGTAAAGAGAGTATTGGTAATGGGAAAAGAAAAAGTGTTTCGTATAATGCTTGATAATTTTAAGCCAGAACAAATAGAAGAAGCCGTATTACTGATCAAAGAGGATTTTGAAACCGAAGCAAGCGGGGGTATAAACCTGGATAACATTGAAGAATATGCAAAGGCCGGTGTTGATTATATAAGCGTTGGTGCATTGATTCACCAGGCGAAAAGCCTGGATCTGAGTTTGAAGGCGGTAATAGTAAATTAGTGCAAAGTTTTTACTGCTGATTGATCTATAAAAAATAAAAGCATGTCAAAGAAAAATAAGCCGGATAACAGGGGATTTGTTTACAGTACTGATCCTGCATTTAGTTTTGAAGAAGACAAGGAAAATATTGATACATTACCAGTAGCACAACAAAAATTGAAAGTGAGGCTTGATACAAAACACAGAGCTGGCAAAGCTGTTACACTGGTTGAGGGTTTTGTTGGCCAGGAGCAAGACCTGGAAGATTTAGGCAAAAAGCTTAAAAGTTTTTGCGGAACCGGAGGATCGGCAAAAGATGGAGAAATTATTGTCCAGGGAGACCAACGGGAAAAAGTATTGCAGTGGCTTTTAAAGAATGGGTATTCAAAAACAAAAAAAGTTTAGCAATGGTTTTCAGACGAACTCTTATTATAAATAATGAATAGTCCCTGGATATTATGCGGCATTGGAATCATCTTCTGCATTACAGGAGTTTATTTCTTTTTTAAAAATGTCTATGAAGAAAATCAATCAGTGAGTTGGCCTGTGATAATTATGATAATGGGAGTTTTCCTCATAGCGGCAGGAACGGCCAGGTATTTTAAACTGATTGATTAAAACCTATCCTTTAAACTCTATCTTTTTATGATGGCCGTCACAGTAAGGTTTGTTTTGTGATGAACCACAACGGCATAAGGCAACCGTCCCGGTTTTTAATTCTTCTTTCCCATCACTGTGTATAATCAAACATTCAGATTTAATAAGATACGGTCCGTTAGGTGTTACTTCTACTTTTAGCTTTGTTGCTGATTCCGATACAACTTTTTCGGGTTCACCGGTAGCCTCACTATTCAAAAAATAACTCAAGGCTCCGCTCGGGCATTTTCTTACCTGTTCAATGATCTTTTCCGTGGTGGCTCCATCCATTTTGATCCATGGCCTTTCTTTTGGATTAAACACTTCGATCAATCCTTTCCAGCAAATAGTAGAATGTATGCAAACTTTCGGTTTCCATACTACCGTCACTTCATTATTTGTATAGTGGAGAATTTCTTTAGGCATAGAACCGCGATTTTCATAATTGAGAGGGATTGAATAGAAATTAATCTGATTGTAATTTACAATATTGCATACACAAATAAATAAAAAAGGAAATGACTTGTGTTCATTTCCTTTTAATCCATTACAATCTCAAAAAATCGCGGTTCTTTCTACTGTCCCTGTGACAAACTATAAGCTTTTTTATTGCCCCATGAATTTAATAGTTCTAGAGAGCATATTTTAAAATCACCACTAAGACTTACATACAAACCTATAATATCCTGCTGGTTCAAAGGAGAGCCATCAATACTTTCAAACCGAACATTGTATTGATTAACAAGGTTGGTGAAAACCGAGCCTGTAGGCCAAACCTGCGTACCCCGGTTGCTAACATTAATAATATTGAATTTAACTCCGCCATGACGCTGACATTTACGGGCAATAATTTCAGGTTGTTCATCACTTTCAATAAACATGTCAACACCGGCTATCTGTTCCTGTTCCATTTCTTTCGAAACAAGCATCGGGTTTTTTTCTAGTTTAAAAACCGTTTGCAGAGCAGGTTTGTTGGGTAAAAGTTCCTTTGCATTCAACTCAGGTTTCTTTCCAAAGTTGCTGATAATTGCTTCGGCAAATTGCGTTGTATTTAGCGATGGATTTGTTTTGTCGCCAAAATCGCCAGTATGAATTCCATTCTCTAAGGTATAAAGCAAAGCATTCTCTATCACTGCAGCATTTTGCATATATCCCAGGTGACGAAGCATTGCAATACCACTTAATAATAAGGCGGTAGGGTTAGCGATATTTTTTCCGGCAATGTCAGGTGCAGTACCATGTACCGCTTCAAAGATGCAGATATGATCCCCGATATTTGCGGATGGCGCAAAACCAAGGCCACCCACCAATCCTGCACAAAGATCGGATACAATATCACCCTGTAGATTAGTAAGCACCACTACATCAAATGTGTCCGGTCGTGTTACCAATTTCATGCAAAGATCATCCACTATTATATCATCAGCTTTCAGTTCAGGATATTCCTTAGCTACTTCATAAAAACAATCCAGGAACAAGCCATCTGTTATTTTCATAATGTTGGCTTTGTGACCACAAGTAATGCGTCTTGCATTTTTTTGTTTGGCCATTTCAAATGCATACTTGATCACTTGTAAACTTCCGGGGCGGGTAATAAAGCGGCGGCTCAATGCTACATCATGTGTTAGCATATGTTCAATACCACCATATGTATCTTCAATATTTTCACGTACTACAGTAATGTCAATAGGAATTCCAGCTTTACTAAAAACCGTGTCAACTCCATGTAATGTTTGAAATACCCTTTTATTTGCATACGTATTCCATGTTTTCCTGGCTGTGACATTAACGCTTTTCACTCCTTTTCCTTTCGGTGTTTCCATTGGTCCTTTGAATAGAATACCCAGGTTTTCGATAGTCATTTTTGCATCCGGAGTCATCCCGTTGGAAAACCCTTTGTCAAACACCCATTTGCCCATATCTACAAATTCATATTCCAGCGGAGTTTTATTGGCCTTGAAAATGTTAAGTACTACGTCCATTATCTCGGGTCCTATTCCATCGCCTTTAGCTACTGCTATCTTCATATTGGGGAAATTATAGTTGTTTTGAAAGGCGCAAATTTACGCTTTGAACAGTAATATTGGTCAAGATTTACTCCCGTCAGCCTTTTTCGTTATTTTTACGTAAACTGAGTGGTATGAATAGTCTCATCTCCGAAGGGGTACAGGTAAGTGTAGAAACATTCTACCAGCCTGACTACAGCAATCCGATTCAGTCTGAATTCATGTTTGCGTATCGCATTACCCTGGAGAATCACAACACTTTTCCTGTAAAATTACATCGCCGTAACTGGCAGATATTTGACAGCAATGGCAGCAACCGCGAAGTAGAAGGTGAAGGTGTGGTTGGTGTACAACCTACTATTCAGCCCGGAGAATCCTATCAATATGTTAGTGGTTGCAACCTGCGGACAGAAATGGGCAAAATGAAAGGGACTTATCAAATGGAGAACCTGAACAGTAAGCAAATGTTTATGGTCGATATTCCTGCTTTTGAAATGATTGTTCCGATGAAAAATAATTAAGTCCTTTTACTTGTCGCTTAGCTCCAAAGAATTTTATTTAGCCAACTATAGTGCTACTATCAGCTTTGTTGCGTCGCACTCTTTAACGTTCAGCCCGCTACTGGGCTATTCTATGTTCAATTAGTATTCTTAAATATATTTTCAGACTTATTTATAAAGCTCTTTCCCTCCGTCGGAGGGGCGAATTTCTGAAACTTCCAATTAAACGGCTGGGGTGGGTTGCCCGGTTCCAATAGTTCTCCCTTTAGTGAGACATCGGATCAATCTTCCTTGTTCTTTCTTTCATTAGTGCAATAGCCTGCTCACGGCTCGAAAACATGTTATTGATGTTCACAAGATTGTCGGCCAGTTTATCATACCGCTTGGTTAGTAAAAAAGTAAATACATGGAGGTAATGTATGCCATCAAATACAATGGCCTTATTAGAAGCAAACTCATCTTTTCTTTTTAACATCTCTGCCGGCATTTCGGTGTAGTGCATTCCCGGGCGTAAATGATGAATAATATGATATCCATCATTCCAGCAAATATGATTATACTTTGTATTGATACAATTGATTGAATTGGTATAAAGATTATCCGGATTTGTACTATCTATAAATGAATGTTGTGTCCAGTTGCCGAGCATCATTACCAGCCTTGCAAATACTAGCGGAATGATAAACACCATTAACGTCGCTTTCACGTTTACAAAACACATGGCGATGCAGAATGCGAAGTAAACATATTCGCCAATGGTCAATCGCTGGTAAAGTTTTTTTCTTTTACGATGGTACAGGTAAAGGATAGTGTTTTTTACGCCTACAAAGAGAAATTTTAAAAAATAAACCAGGAAATCTTTGACACTATCCCGTTGATAAGCCATTGTACTACTGGTATCATCTTCCATATTATTTTCAATATGGTGCATACCTAAGTGATGGCTGAAATATCCTTCGGGTGCATGACCAAATAAAGGGCACACCATCCAGGTAATATAACCATGGATCCATTGAAAAGGTTTTTTAAAACATTTCCTGTGGCAGATACAATGAAACATTAATCCAAAGCGGCCTTTAAAATATAATTGCGAAACATAAAAGTAAGGAGCAGCTACCAGCCACCACCACCATCCTTGCAATAATGGAGTGAACAACAGAATGGCAACCGGTACTACTGTAAGGTGTATTGTTGTAAGCAGGTAAATAAAAGGCAGGTCTCTTTTGTCATTTATAATGCGAAGCCAGAATTTATCATACCAGTTAAATTTTTCTTTTGGAACGTAAACAGGATCAGTAAGTGCTAAGAGTGCCTTCATGCTACTATCAGATTATCGTAAGTAATTCTTTATTAAGCGTCAGCACAATATAAGCAAATAGGTAATAAGGCAGAATATTTGAAATGGTTTGAGACTATTTCGGTTTGTATTTAGCTTCTTCAAGTATTTGTTTGGCTGATGCCAACATAATCTCTTCAGGTTTCATGCCAGAGTTGTTATCGGCATACTTTTTAACGATCTGCCAGCCAATCCAGGGACCAATATTGCCGGGTGACTGTTCCTGGGAAAACCCTTGCGTAAAGGGAGCTTCACCAATATAATTTTGAATAGTAACCGGATCAACAGCATAAAGGTTTTCATTCTTCACAATATATGTCCATATAAGTCCTTCATTCTCTGCGCACCAGTCCAATTGTTCTTGCGTATATCCTGTTTTGATATAACTTGGAATTTCGGGTAGAAACTTATCCATCATCCACCATTGTTTCCCTTTTTCGATCATTTGTTCCACAAGGGGTTTAGTATTGCTTTTATCGGGAAATAGATCATCTGTTACCAACTTCATTACATCAGCAACAATATATTCTTTTGAAAACCTCCGGCTACGATAAAGCGGAACTATAGTATTGATGAAATATTCATCATTATAAAGTGAGAAATTTTTTCCAAGATAAAATTGCAGACTTATACCTATAAAATCAGGTCCTATAAAATTGGGGGTCAGATCTCCATTCGCCATTTTAGCCATATCATTTAGTGAATTCATCGGGCCAACAATCGGTGTAATCTTAGTAGGTGTCTTGTAAGATGGGAAATAATGTTTTACATAACGAAAAGCCTGTTCTATTTCCTTTTTTACCGGATCAAAATTTTTATAGATCTTTTGGGAGGAATCAAAAACAGGTTTGTATAAACGATAGAATGTTTTTATTCCTTCGTTATTCTCTACTCCAACAATATGCTGCAAAAAAATTGGCAACAACTCGGGATATTTTACCTGGAGATTTGAAATTCCTTTTTCGATTGTGGTAGTATCCAACGAAAAAAAATCTTCATCAAATCGTTCAACAGCCAACTTAATTTTAATGTCCGAAACATCAGGAATGTTTTTTTTGTCCTTGCAGGCAATAAATGAAATGGCTAACAACAAGAAGAGGCTGGCTTTTTTCATAGCTTTTTGTAAACGAAATGAATGTTTAAATGTTGTATACGAAGATAGAGAAACGTTGCTGGTTGGCAGTTGATGGTTGTCCGGATTTTATCAGTAATGCATTTTCGGTCAACGGGCATCGGTCAACAAACAAACATTTCCTTTCTTAAATTTGTAGTATGAAGATCGCATTAGCGCAACAAAATTATCATATTGGCAATTTTGAAGACAATACCCGCAAGATTATAGAAGGGATCGATTGGGCGAAAATACAGGGCGCCGACCTGGTTGTTTTTTCTGAATTATGTATTTGTGGTTATCCTCCCCGTGATTTTTTGGAGTTCGACGATTTTATCAATAAATGCTATGCTGCCGTTGCTACTATAAAAGAGCATGCGGATACTATCGGTGTGCTTATTGGTAGCCCGGCCCGCAATTCCAGTAAAGAGGGAAAAGATCTTTTTAATGCTGTATTTCTTTTGTATGAAAAAGAAATAAAGGCAGAGATCCACAAAACACTCCTTCCCACCTATGATGTGTTTGATGAATACCGCTATTTTGAACCAGCTTTTGAATGGAATGTGATGGAGTTTAAAGGGAAAAAGTTGGCAGTCACTATTTGTGAAGACATCTGGAATATGGGCGAAAACCCACTTTATCGCATTACTCCTATGGAAAAATTGATATTGCAAAACCCCGATGTGATGATCAATCTTTCTGCATCACCCTACAACTATGCACAGGATATCGTGCGAAACAGCATTGTAAAAGCGCATACTATTAAATACAAACTACCGATGTTGTATTGCAATACAGTTGGCTCACAAACAGAAATTGTATTTGACGGCGGCAGCCTTGTTTATGATAAAAACGGTAACAAGGTGCATGAAATGAAATATTTTGAAGAAGATTACCAGGTGTTTGAATTTGAAAGCCTCAGCCCCTATCCTAGCCTTCCCTCCAAAGGGGAAGGAACAGCTAATACACAAAACCAGCTTGTCGAAGAAACTATTGTTCATGCGAAATTTTCAAAAGAGCCGAAATATTCGATGGGCGGAGCATCCGCACAAAAAGAGAATTTCCAAAAATCGGAGTCCCAAGTCTCCTTAGGGGGAGATTCAGAGGGGGCCGTGGCCGCTGTCTATTTTTCAGCCACCGATGTAGGCGTAGGTGAAGACACGATAAAATATCTTACTAATGAAAAGAACATGGATGAAATATACCATGTACTGATACTGGGTATACGGGATTATTTTAAAAAAATGGGCTTTACCAAAGCGATTCTTGGATCATCTGGGGGTATTGATAGCGCCGTAACACAGGCTTTGGCTGTAGAAGCATTGGGAAAAGAAAATGTAAGAGCTATTCTGATGCCTTCACATTATTCCACTTCGCATTCAGTTAGCGATGCAGAATTGCTGAGTAAAAACCTGGGCAATCCTTATGATATAGTGCCAATAAAAAATGTGTATGATGCTTTTCTTACTGAACTAAAACCCATTTTCAAAGATCTGCCCTTTAGTGTCGCAGAAGAAAATATTCAGAGCCGGACAAGAGGCAACCTGCTCATGGCTATTGCCAATAAGTTTGGCTACATTTTGCTGAATACTTCTAATAAAAGTGAACTGGCTACAGGTTATGGTACACTGTATGGGGATATGGCAGGCGGTTTGAGTGTGCTGGGCGATCTGTATAAAATGCAGGTATTTGCATTGGCGCGGTACATCAACCGCAACAAAGAAATCATTCCTTTAAATATTATTACAAAACCACCATCAGCAGAACTGCGGCCCAATCAAAAGGATAGCGATAGCTTACCTGAATATGATACGCTGGACAGGATATTATATGAATACATTGAACTGCGCAATGGTCCCAAAGAGATCATAGAAAAAGGTTATGATCGGGCACTGGTGTCCAGAGTGCTAAAGCTGGTAAATACAAATGAGTATAAACGTAACCAGTTTTGCCCTATCATCCGCATTAGTTTTAAGGCTTTTGGTGTGGGCAGAAGGATGCCTATCGTTGGGAAATATCTGTCCTGATACTAATGCTTCAACGTAATTGTTACAGTTGTGGTGGGAGCAGGAGGAATAGTCATTTGCTGCGATACCACCAGGTTTGTTTCCGTAAGAGATATAATATTAAACACACCTGACCCCCCGGGGAATAAAGGCTTATCAGAATTTAATTGGGTTTCATTATTCTCAAGAGTCCAGTTAAATGTAGCGCTTTGCGGGTCCGCAGCATCACATTTAGTAGGTCCTTCATCCGCCACACCCGTTCCTTTGGCATTGGCGGTAGCAGTAAATGTTATTGTATTATCTTTATTGCAGGCTTCTAGGTTGCCAGTAATGTCTCCAACAATAGCAGCCTCGGCTTTTTCAAATTTCCAGGTCGCTTTTGTCAGTAATTCTGTTTTTGTTTTTGCAGCGGGGGGATCAGAATCATCTTTACTGCAACTATTAAACAAAAGAATGCTGCTTACAAGACAAGATAACAGTAACAAATTTCGTTTTTGCATAAAAAAAGAATTTACTGCGTGAAAATAGTTCCTGTTTCTTTATTATAAAAGGTAGAATTACTTAAAAAAAGCAAAGTATTTCTAACCATTTACCATCCCGGCAAATAATTTGCTTAATGCAAGTTCGTATTTTGTGTCACCATAAATCAAGCCAATGTATAAAACCGCAGAAGACATCCGGCAACTCAATGAAAGAATCAGTCATGCCGGTCAGTTTACAGATAAGCTTAGGGAAGAAGTCAGTCATATTATTGTAGGGCAGAGTCATATGCTTGACCGGTTACTTATCGGCCTGTTAAGTAATGGTCATGTTTTGTTGGAGGGTGTGCCTGGCCTTGCAAAAACATTGACTATAAAATCGTTGTCAGAGGCTATTCATGCGCAATTTAGCCGGATACAGTTTACCCCGGACCTGCTACCAGCAGATGTTATCGGCACATTGATCTATAACCAGCAAAAGAATGAATTTGTAGTTCGTAAAGGACCTATTTTCGCCAATTTTATACTGGCTGATGAAATCAACAGGGCTCCTGCCAAAGTACAATCCGCTCTGCTGGAAGCTATGCAGGAAAGACAAGTAACCATTGGGGATACAACTTATAAATTGGATCAGCCATTTCTGGTATTGGCTACGCAAAATCCATTGGAGCAGGAAGGCACATACGCATTGCCAGAAGCGCAGGTGGATCGCTTTATTATGAAAGTGGTTGTTAAATATCCAAAAATGCATGAAGAGCAAATGATCCTGCGTCAGAATACACAAAATCTATCTTCCCCAAAAATAAGGCAGGTGGTATCTGTCCAGGAAGTAATGAATGCAAAAGAACTGACCCGCCAGATCTATATGGATGAAAAGGTGGAACAATATATTTTAGATATTGTATTTGCAACAAGAAATCCGGAAAAGTATCAACTTGAAAAGTTGAAGCCACTTATTTCTTATGGTGCATCACCAAGAGGAAGCATTAATCTTGCACTGGCGTCAAAGGGGCAGGCATTTTTAAATAAAAGGGGCTTTGTAATGCCCGAAGATGTAAGAAGTATTTGTAATGATGTATTAAGACATCGTATTGGTCTTACTTATGAAGCTGAAGCGGAGAATGTGAAAGTGGAAGACATTATTGAGGAAATATTGAAGCAAGTAAACGTGCCATAACAGGAACGCAGATTTTTATGATTATTAAGATAAGTGATGATTAATATTGCGGTAATCATAAAAGCTGGCTTCCAATTTGTTTGTGACGAAAATCATAACGATCATAAAAATCAGCGTTCAATTTGCTTACAACAGCAGAAATATTAAAAAAAGTTCGCCAGCTCGAAATTAAAAGCAAGAAGCTCGCCAGTGATTTATTTACAGGCGAGTATCACAGTGCTTTTAAAGGAAAGGGTATGTCGTTTAAAGAAGTAAGAGAATATGCGGCAGGGGATGACATCCGTTTTATAGACTGGAATGTATCAGCAAGATTTGGCCACCCGTTTAGTAAAGTATTTGAAGAAGAAAGAGAATTGACGGTAATGCTATTGGTGGATATCAGCGCCAGTTCCTTATTCGGAACCATTCATGCCAGGAAAAGGGATATCATTACAGAGATTGGGGCGGTGTTAAGTTTTTCTGCTGTAAATAATGCTGATAAAATCGGTGTCATCTTTTACAGTGATAAGGTCGAAGCTTATATTCCTCCTAAAAAAGGAAAACAGCATGCATTATATATTGTCCGTGAGTTGTTGAGTAAAGAACCAAAAGGCAAAGGCACACAGGTAAGTTCAGCAC
>CAMLEX010000005.1 GCA_946479055.1 uncultured Bacteroidota bacterium
ACTTTGGAAATTATAAATCTTTTTCTATTTTGTTTGTTATACCAATGAGATTCCTCTCTAACCTTACTTTATGAATAATTCAACTCAAATTAATCATTACGAACAAGATAAATATCCAAGGGACAAGACGATTGTTGATTTATTTGATGAACAGGTAAAAAAAACTCCCGACCATATCGCCGTAGTTTTTGAAAATACGACCCTTACCTACCAGGAATTATATGAAAAATCTAATCAGCTAGCACATTACCTAAAGGCCTTCGGAGTACGGGAAGAAACACTGGTGCCTATATGCATCAATCGTTCGCTGGAAATGATCATTGGTATAATGGGGATTCTTAAAGCAGGTGGAGTATATGTACCCATTGATCCGGAGTACCCCATGGATCGGATAAAATATATGCTCAGTGATACAAATGGTTCTGTAGTAGTTTCGGATTCTTATGGCCATTCCTTATTAAATGGCATGACCGAAGCAAGGATCATACGTGTAGATGGTGACAAAGAGGTTATTGAAAAAGAATCAAAAGAAGAATTACATACTTCTTTACATCCTGGCAACCTGGCCTATATAATTTACACATCCGGGTCAACCGGTAAGCCAAAAGGAGTAATGATCGAGCATCTGAATGTAATCAGGTTATTTAAAACAGAATCTCCTCTTTATGATTTTAATTCCAGTGACGTCTGGACGATGTTTCATTCATTTTGCTTTGATTTTTCAGTTTGGGAAATGTATGGCGCTTTATTTTATGGAGGCCGCCTGATAGTAGTACCAAGGCACATTGCAAAAGATAGCAAATCATTTGGTGAATTATTAATTAACGAAGGCGTCACAATACTTAATCAAACACCTTCGGCTTTTTATGTTTTGCAGGAATATCTTACCACCAGAACCGATAGTCTTTCTGTCAGGTACGTTATTTTTGGTGGTGAGGCACTCAATCCAGCTAAGTTAAAACCATGGAAAAGCCTATATAAAGACTGCCGGCTGATAAACATGTATGGCATTACAGAAACTACAGTACATGTAACTTACCAGGAAATAGAGGACAAGCATTTGAATAGTAACAGCAGTGTAATTGGAAAGCCTATACCAACACTTACTGCGTTTATTCTGAATAGCGACCAAAATCCAGTGTCAATTAAAGAACCCGGAGAATTATATATTGGCGGCGCCGGACTTGCACGGGGATATTTAAATCTACCCAAGCTAACAGCAACACGTTTTATAAAAAATTTATTCAGTAACGAAGAAGGATCAAGATTATACCGCACAGGTGACCTCGCCCGGTGGTTGCCAGATGGTAACCTGGAATATTTAGGTCGCATAGATGACCAGGTAAAAATAAGAGGTTACCGCATAGAACTGGGAGAAATTGAAAATGTTTTATTACAACACACATCGGTAAAACATTGTGTTGTAATTGCAGCCGAGGATGCAGAGGGTGATAAACGATTAATAGGGTACATTGTATCCGACGGGATATTTAACAGACAAGACTTACTTAACTACCTGGAATCGAAATTGCCTGATTATATGATTCCACGATTGCTGATGGAGTTAGATACAATACCATTGACCAGCAATGGCAAAGTGGATAAAAAGAGTTTGCCAATTCCCGACGCTTCAGAATTAATAAAAGGCCGGTTTGTTGCACCAACGAATAAAACCGAGGAAAAAATAGCCACTATCTGGAAAGAAATATTAAACGTAAAAAATGTTGGCATAAACGATAACTTTTTTGAGCTGGGAGGAAATTCGTTGCTTGCATTAAAAACAATAGCCAACTTAAAGCAACAATATGGCTATGATCTCCCAGTAACCAAAATTTACCAGTTTCCTACCGTAAGTGGTGTTGCTGCTTTTCTGGAAGGAAGAAAAAAAACTACCCGCAGAACTGTTAAAAAACAATCGAAACCCGGTAGCAATACAGATATAGCTGTAATTAGTATGGCTGGGCGTTTTCCCGGAGCAAATTCTATTGATGAATTATGGACTGTTCTAAAAGAAGGTAGAGAAACAACCTCCTTTTTTGCTAAAGAAGAACTTGACCCCTTTCTTCCGGGAGAACTGGTCAATGATCCTGACTATGTTAAAGCCCGTGGAATAATTAATAACGCAGAACAGTTCGATCCCGCTTTTTTCCGGATAAGTCCAAAACTGGCCGAACTAATGGACCCACAGCAACGTGTTTTTTTGGAAATAGCCTGGGAGGCCCTTGAAAACGTTGGGTATTTACAGGAGAAATATGAAGGTGTAATCGGTGTATTTGCCGGATCTTATAATAATACCTATTACCTCAATAATGTGCTCAGTAATAAAGATCTTGTTGACAGGTTAGGTAGTTTTCAGGTAATGACATACAATGAAAAAGATTTTGTTGCAACACGTACAGCCTACGAATTAAATCTTAAAGGACCTGCAGTAAGCATACATACAGCCTGTTCTACTTCCTTGTTGGCTATTGCGCAGGCGGTAGAAAGTATCCGCAATGGCAGATGTGATGTAGCGCTTGCCGGAGGAGTGGCTATATCTGCTCCCATAAAAAGTGGTCATTTATACCAGGAAGGTGCCATGTTAAGTCGTGACGGGCATTGTTGTTCTTTTGATGCGGATGCAGGAGGCACTGTTTTTAGCGACGGAGCCGGAGTTGTATTATTAAAAAGCAGGGAAGCCGCAGAAAGAGATGGCGATAAAATCTATGCCATTATTAAAGGAATAGGGGTAAACAATGATGGTGGTGGAAAAGGAAGCTTTACTGCACCGAGCGCCGAAGGCCAGGCTGGCTCTATAATAATGGCCATTGATGATGCCGGTATTGATCCCTCTTCAATAACTTATGTAGAAGCTCATGGCACTGCTACTCCAATTGGCGACCCGATTGAAATTGAAGGGCTGAAGATTGCATTTGGCATGCAAGAAAAAAAACAATACTGTGCTCTTGGCTCAATAAAAAGTAATATGGGTCATCTTACTGCGGCAGCAGGAGTCGCAGGTTTCATAAAAACAGTACTTTCTCTTTATAATAAAAAAATCCCTGCATCCATTAATTATAAAAGGCCTAATCCAACAATTGATTTTGAAAATAGTCCTTTTTTTATAAATACAAAATTAGCTGACTGGCAAACTACTGAAAAAAGGAGGGCTGGTGTTAGTTCCTTTGGTGTAGGCGGTACCAATGTCCATGTAGTATTGGAAGAATTTGAAAATATTCAAACAAAATCAACAATTAACCGGCCTGTACAATTAATAAACTGGTCGGCAAAAACAATTAGCAGCAGGGAAGCATATGCAAAAAAACTTGCAGCATTTGTAGAAACTAAAGATGCTCATTTGCCTGATGTGGCTTATACGTTACAAACAACCCGCCAGGATTTTAATCATCGTAGATTTATAGTAGCCGCTAATAATTCAGAATTAATAGAAAAAATAAATGCTTCTATTATACTTCCTTCAGAATCTAAAACAGTAGAAGAAAATCTTAGCGAAATTGTTTTCATGTTTCCAGGCCAGGGATCGCAATACATAAACATGGGCAAGGATCTTTACAAAAATGAACCCATTTTTCAACTGGCGGTTGATGAGTGTGCGGTCCTTCTTGAAGATGATCTCAAAGAAGATATACGAACAATTATTTATCCTGAAAACCCGGGAACTGAAGCAGAAAAAAAAATTAATAATACATATTACACTCAACCAGCAATGTTTGTCATAGAATATGCAATGGCAAAATTGTGGATGAGTTGGGGTGTGAAGCCAGCAGCTTTTATAGGGCATAGCATTGGCGAATTTGTTGCAGCGCATCTTGCCGGAGTTTTTAGTTTAAAAGATGGTTTGCATCTTATCGCTACCCGTGGGCGGCTAATGACCGGATTATCAAAAGGGAGTATGCTCTCGGTTCGTGCAAATCATGAACAAATTGTTCATCTTTTACCTGATAATATATCGCTTGCAGCTATTAATAGCCCCGTTTTATGTGTAGTAGCAGGTCCGCTGGAAGCCATAGAAACTTTTTCAAAACAACTGGATATTGCTAATATTTCCAATAAGTTGTTATATACCAGTCATGCCTTTCATTCTTCCATGATGGATCCTATTGTCGAACCTTTTGAACAGGTAGTTCAATCCATTAAATTAAATGTACCACGGATTCCGATCATTTCTACCGTTACGGCAAACTGGATGACTGATACAGAAGCTACAAGTCCGTCATATTGGGCAAAACATCTCAGATCAACTGTTCGCTTTTCTGATGCAATGAAAACGCTTATTGAAGAAGGGAATAAACTAATGTTGGAATCAGGCCCCCGAAGCGTAACTTCAACATTAGTCAGGCAACAAATTTCCAAAAATTCTGTATTGGCAATCCCCAGCCTGGATCCGATTGAAGAACAATCAGAATATTATTCCGTTCTAAAAGCTCTTGGACAATTGTGGTTAAATGGCATCCCGATTGATTGGAATTCTTTTTATGAAGGACAGCAAAGAGTGAAGCTGAACATTCCCCTCTATGCTTTTGATTACAGACGTTGCTGGGTTGATCCTGTTAAGGCGGTTCAAACTCAAACTAGTATTCCAGTCCAACCAATTTTTACCCCAGAAATAAAAAACATACACAACGAACCTGCTAAGCAGATACTGACAAATAAGAATGATATGAGAAAAGTTGCACTGATTGATAAAGTGAAGACCATGCTTGAAGATACCGCTGGTATAGATATGGAAGGAGTAACTCCGGATATGAGTTTTATAGAAATTGGTCTTGATTCACTATTACTTACCCAGGTTGCGTTAAACCTGAAAAAAGAATTTGGTTTGCCCATTACTTTCAGGCAGTTAAATGAAGAATATGGAAGTCTTGATTTGCTAGCTTCATTTTTAGATGCCAATTTACCAAAAGAACAGGTTCATCAATCCCAACACAATAATTTGCCGGTTTATCCTGGTGTCACCCAACAAATACCGGATATGTCAAATCCATCAACCACTCCGCCAGCTAATGGTTCTGCAATAGAATTGATATCGCAGCAAATACAACTTTTAGCTCAACAAATTGCTTTATTGAATGGGAAACCTGCTATCTCCCCTGGTGTTCAGGCTACTGTTCTGCCCCAGGCACCTGTTCCTGCAACTGATGGTTCTTTAACTGCAGAAGAAATAGTTGAATTAAAAAAACCATTTGGTGCCACTGCCCGTATTGAGAAACATGCTACAGCGCTCAACAATAAGCAAGAGGATTTTTTAACTGATTTAATCAGGAATTATAACGCAAAGACAACAAACAGTAAAAACTATACACAACAACATCGTGCATACATGGCCGATCCGAGAGTAGTATCCGGGTTCAGGCCACACACAAAAGAGATTGTTTACTCTATAGTTGTAAATAAATCAAAAGGCTGCCGGCTGTGGGACATTGATGGGAATGAATACATCGATGCTCTGAATGGTTTTGGGTCGAATTTCCTGGGATATCAACCGGAAGTAATTACTGAAGCCATTAAACAACAAATTGACAAAGGATATGAAATAGGTCCGCAGCACGAATTATCAGGAGAGGTTTCTAAACTCATTTGTGAATTTACAAACTTTGACAGGGCAGCTTTATGCAATACAGGATCTGAGGCAGTTCTGGGAGCCATGCGTATAGCAAGAACAGTAACAGGGCGTTCAATGATTGTAGCCTTTACCGGTTCTTATCATGGCATTATGGATGAAGTAATAGTAAGAGGCACTAAAAAACTAAAGACCTTCCCTGCAGCCTCTGGCATCATGCCTGAAGGCGTCCAAAATATGCTCATTCTTGATTATGGTACAGAAGAAAGTTTGCAAATAATTAAAGAAAGAGCCCATGAATTAGCAGCTGTATTAGTAGAGCCGGTGCAAAGTCGAAGACCCGAATTTCAACCTGTTGAATTTCTGAAAAAATTACGGGTCATTACACAGGAATCAGGAACGGCATTGGTCTTTGATGAAGTTATCACAGGTTTCAGGACGCATCCTGGAGGAGCCCAGGCACTATTTGGAGTAAAAGCTGATATAGGCACTTATGGAAAAATAGCGGGTGCAGGAATATCCATCGGCATAATAGCCGGCAAAAAACAGTATATGGACGCATTGGATGGCGGCTTTTGGCAATTTGGTGATGCCTCCACTCCTGAAGTTGGTGTAACATATTTTGCAGGAACATTTGTACGTCATCCACTTGCTTTAGCGGCATGCAAAGCCTCATTGAATTATATGAAGGAGAAAGGGCCGCAATTGCAGGAAACATTGAATACAACTACGAAGTATTTGGCAGACTCATTAAATGCAATATGTGAAAAATATAATACACCGATATATATTGCTCAGTTTAGTTCTCTCTGGAAAATCAAATACAAAGAAGAATATCCTTACAGCGAATTATTTTTTACATTGATGCGCTATAAAGGAATTCATATCCTTGATGGCTTCCCTTGTTTTTTAACCACCGCACATTCACCTGCAGATATAGAAACCATTATCAGCAAATTTGAAGAGAGCATAATTGAATTAAAAGAAGCTGGATTTATACCTGACTATGCAGACGCTTCTGCTGAAGTTAAGAAAGTAACTGCCAATGATCAATATGCCCCACCTGTTCCCAATGCACGATTAGGAAGAGATAAGGATGGCAATCCTGCATGGTTTATTCAGGACGCAAAGAATCCCGGTAAATATCTTCAGATCAATTTCTAAAATAAAGAGAAGTGAATACAAAAGAATATAGTTTTACGACGGTTGATTTTGACCCCTTTGCAGGTAAGGAAATTGAAAAGATAGCTATCACTAACGAAGCCCAAAGAGAAATATGGCTATCCTGTATTTTAGGAGGCGATGAAGCTAACCTTTCTTATAATGAATCCGTTTCTCTGAAGTTTAAAGGCCCTTTTCTTTTTTCCGCTTTTGAACAATCTGTACGTGATTTGATTATCCGCCATGAAGCGCTTCGATCTGTTATTAGCGCCAATGGTGAAAGCCTGATCATCTATAAAGATTTTTCCATTGACATTAATTTTGAAGATATTTCTGCAAAAAACGAATCAGAGCAGAAAAACATTTTAGAGCTATTTCTAAAAAAAGAAATGAACTCGCCTTTCAATTTGCAGGAAGGTCCTCTCTGTAGATTTTCTCTTCATAAATTAAGTGAATCAAGTTATTTTTTTACACTTGTCGTACACCATATTGTTGGCGATGGCTGGTCAATAGCAATAATATTACAGGATATCAGCAAACTATATTCAGCGTATGCAAATGGTGAGACAATATGTTTGCCAAAAGCACCCCAGATAAGTGAATATGCTTTACAAGAGCAAACATATGGACATAGCCAGGAATACCTGGAAACAGAAAAGTTTTGGATAGATCAATACAAAGAAAATGTACCGGTTCTGGATATACCTACCGATCATCCCAGGCCTACGCCCCGCACCTACAAAAGCCAACGGGATGATTATCCCCTGGAAAATGAGTTGATAGCCGCCGTAAAAAAAATGGGCGCCAAAGCCGGTTGTAGTCTTGTAACAACTTTGCTTGCGTCTTTTGAAGTCTTATTACACCGGCTTACCGGCCAGGAAGATATTGTAATAGGTCTCCCGGCTGCCGGACAATCTGCTACCGATAATTATGGATTAGTTGGACATTGCGTAAACTTATTGCCGCTGCGAAGTAATCCAACAGGTGAAATAACATTTATGGATTACCTCAAATCCAGAAAAAAAGGAATCCTGGATGCTTACGATCATCAACAATTTACATTTGGCAGCCTATTAAAAAAATTAAATATTAAACGTGATCCATCAAGGATCGCCCTGGTGCCTTTGTTATTCAATATTGATATGGGGCTTGCTGATGGTGTTGACTTTTATAGGTTAGACTATGAGCTGCTAAGCAATCCCCGTGAATTTGAAAATTTTGAAATTTTCTTAAATGCAACCGGTACAGAACACTCTCTTATTTTAGAATGGTCCTACAACACTCAATTATTTAAGCCATCAACCATCAGGGAAATGATGGATAAGTTTAAGTTCCTTCTACATGAAGTAATAAAAGACCCTTCACAAAAAATAAAAGATATTTTACTGACAAATGCACTACCGTTAAACGATAAGTTAGACCAATGGAATAACACTTTCTTAGACTACCCAAAAGAAAAATCGCTTCCTTCATTGATCAGCGCAAAGGCACTGCAATTTTCGGGCAAAATAGCTTTACAATTTTTAGATCAGCAATTAACCTATAAACAAATAAACGAAAAGTCAAATCAGCTGGCAGCGTTATTACTTGCAAATGGAGTACAAACGGGTTATACCATTGGTGTTGCATTGGACAGGTCAGTAGAAATGGTCATCAGCCTGCTTGCGATTTTAAAATCCGGAGGCGTATATATCCCTCTTGATCCGGAATATCCCCAGGAACGAATTGAATTTATGTTGACTGATTCATCAGCTAAAATCTTGTTGACATCAAAGAAATATAAAAACAATTTCCACTCTGACGCTAAAGAAATACTGATAGAAGAAGCCTGGGCTAAACTGTCAGAATATTCTAAAGAAAATCCTGACGTTCGTGTTAGTGGTAATGATCTGGCGTATATACTTTATACTTCGGGATCTACAGGAAAACCAAAAGGTGTTAAGGTAGAACACCGGAACCTGGTTAACCTGCTTACCAGTATGCAGAAAATGCCAGGTATAAGTGCTGATGATAAGTTGCTTGCAGTTACCACCATATCGTTTGATATTGCTGGCCTTGAATTATACCTACCGCTTGTTACAGGAGCTAAACTGATACTCGCCGATTCCCAAACAAATAAAGATGGATTTGCCTTATTAGATATAATTAAGAAAGAGCAAATAACAATTATTCAAGCTACTCCTTCCACTTATAAAATGATGCTTGATGCCGGATGGGAAGATAAATTTTCTCTCAAAATATTGTGTTGCGGTGAACCCATGTCTAAAGATTTGGCAAGTAAATTACTCCCAAGATGTTTTGCTCTTTACAATATGTATGGACCTACCGAGACCACGATCTATTCAACCGGAACACAAATTTTTCCAAATGAAGAAATCATTACCATTGGTCATCCTATTCATAATACACAGGTGTATATTTTAGATGAGAATCAGAATCTATTGCCGGAAGGCTCTGTAGGAGAAATATATATTGCCGGTGATGGTGTTGCCAGGGGTTATTTAAACCGATCTGAACTGACAACAGAAAAATTTGTAATAAACCCTTTCTCAAAACATCCCGGTTCGAAGATGTACCGCACCGGGGACCTCGGAAAGTCTTTATCTGACGGAAAGATACAATGTCTCGGGCGGATTGATCACCAGGTAAAAATTCGTGGGCAACGGATTGAACTCGGAGAAATAGAACATAGCCTGAGCCAGCAAAAAGGGATAAAAGAAGCAATAGTAATTGCCAGGGAAGACAGACCGGGCGACCAACGTTTAGTCGCCTATATTGTACCGGACAATGAGGCATCTGAAAGTGATGGTTTGGGTTGGCGTGACCGATGGGATGACTTGTATGATATGGCAGTTCAAAATGAGAGTGATCTGGACATTACCGAACAAAAGCTGGATTTAGCTATCGGTACACAATATAATACAGAATCAGATATCAGAGACCAATTAGAAGAATGGGGATTAGAAGGAGCAAAACGAATAAAAGCTATTAAAGCAAAAAAAATAATGGAGTTGGGGTGTGGTGGCGGTCAGATATTGTTTGAAGTTGCACCTTATGCAGATCATTATATTGCCACGGATTATTCGCAGGTAGCCATTAGTAAAGTAAATGAAAAAAAATTAGCAGAACCGGCAAAGTGGGCCAATGTTACGGCTAATGTTGCTCCGGCTGATGATTTTACTGGCATTGAAAATAATTCACTGGATCTGGTTTTTGCACACGGTGTAGTACAGTATTTCCCTGACCTTCATTACTTAATAAAAGTAATACAGAATGCTATAAAGGCAATTAAGAGAGGAGGAGTTATATATATTGGAGACATGCAAACACTCAATGCATTAAAAATGCATTACGCCTATGACCAACTAAATCAGGTAAACGATAGTGTATCTATAGCGGAGTTTAAAAAAATCATTGACCGCCGTATTGAAAAAGAAGAGGAATTGATAACTGACCCTGCTTTTTTCTATTTTCTTCCCAGCATTATTCCACAAATAGTAGCGGTTGATGTACAGCTTCGCAGAGGCACTTTCTTTAACGAAGGAACTAAATGTCACTATGATATTTGGCTATATGTGGGCTCCGGTCCCTCTATTGTTAAACCGGAAATTATTTCGGAATGGGATTCGACTGGCTCAATAAACCAGATTGAAGAAATGCTGATCAAACATCCATCTTCAATTTTACAGATTAACAATATTCCCAATAAAAGAATAGGTAAGGATTACACTCTATTACAGCTGATGAATCGGTTAGACAACAATGTGAAAGTAAGTGAGTTGAAACAAAAAATTGAACAAATAGAGGAAGGTGTAGATCCTGAACTTCTTTGGGAACTTGGAGCTAAGCTAGGATACAAAGCACATGTAAGATGGCCAAAAGATGGAGGAACAAAAATGGTTGAGGTTGTATACATTCCATTATCCTATACAAACGCAATCCCCGAAAAGCCTATCGCCATAAATATAAATAACTCCAGGATAAATGATTTTGAGGTAAAATCAACGATTACCAATATTAATGTTAGTGATGAGCAAATAAAATCCTGGAAATCGGCCATTAAAAAATTATTGCCGGCTTATATGCTGCCAAATGATTTTGTATTACTAAAACAATTGCCCTTAACAGCTAACGGAAAAATTGACCGGGCTTCATTACCTAAACCTGATCATCAGCAGCAGGTTGATCAATATATAGCCCCACGGACAAAAAATGAAAAATTTTTAGCCGATATATGGAGTAGTCTTCTGGGCATAGAAAAGGTGAGCATAAATGCAGATTTTTTTGAACTTGGTGGGCACTCACTGATTGCAGTAAAACTGATGGTAGCAATAGAAAAACAATCAGGAAGACGGTTACCGCTTACCGCCTTATTTGAAAGTCCTACTATTGAAAGGCTTGCTAAAATCATTGACCTTGATAAAAAAGATATTAACTGGAATTCCCTGGTTCCGATAAAACCAAATGGTAATAAAGTGCCCGTGTATTTGATTCACGGAGGCGGGCTGAGTGTTCTGATATTTAATCCCCTGGTCAAAAATCTTCATCCTGAACAACCAGTATATGGCCTGCAGGCTAAAGGTTTGAATGGAATAGATGATCAATTGGATAAAATGGAAGATATTGCCGCATATTATATTCAAGAAATCCTAAAACAAAATCCAGACGGACCTTATGCATTATGTGGCTACTCGTTTGGCGGTCTTATTGCTTTTGAAATGAGTAAACAACTTAAGGCAATGGGAAAAAAGGTTAGTCTGTTGGGCATGTTTGATTCTTATGCGTCTGAATCTATTTACCATAAACCATTACTAGCTAAAGTGTCGATAAAGACATACGAAATCTTTATGCGGGTAGTTTACGCTTTTGCTTTCCTGACCAAAGAACCTAAAATAGTTATAACGAATAAAATCAGGTTTGCAAAAATCCTTCTTCGACCAATACTTGAAAAAGTTTCCTTGAAAAAGCAGGGAATTCCTGAGAGTTTTGCTGTTTATTCAAAAAAAGCAGCTGAAATGTATAAGTTAGCTTTCCGCAATTACAAATTGACACCTTATGATGGATCAATTGACCTGTTCCGTTCCAAAAAACAAACAGCGTATATGGCTGATTTCAAATATATGGGGTGGAAACCATTTGCTCTTGAAGGCGTTACTATTCATGATGTTTCAGGAGATCATTTAGCCTTATTCAGATCACCTTACGTTGAGGAATTGGCAAAAGCATTACAAGATTCTTTGGATAAAGCGACAATGAAAGCAAATGGAAAAGATTGACTTATTTTTTCGGAAAACCAGGACTATGTCAACTGACCAAGTATATTGTAATTACATCACTAACATTGTATGGGAAAAAAAATCACCATTTAACAGTCCGACAGATTCTATTGAGATTTGGCAGATTGATGTAGTGTCAGATTTTCAATCCCTTAACAGTTTATCTGGTTTATTAAATAACGCCGAAATTGAAAGAGCGAATCGTTATTATCATCAAAAGGATCAACATAGATTTATAACAGGCCGGGCTGCTTTGAGGATTTTATGTGGAAGATATTTGAAAAAAAATCCATTGGCCATTGAGTTTGGCATTGGCCAAAATAAAAAACCATTTTTAGCCAACAATATTACCAGGAAATTATGTTATAATACTTCCCATTCAGAAAATTCTATTTTATTAGCTTTTTCGGATTCAGAAATAGGAGTAGATATGGAAAAAGAAGATTCCTTTTTTGATTATCAGGAAATTATTAAGTCAAATTTTACCAAAGAGGAGATCTTTTTTATTAAAAAGGCAGAAAAACCCACAACTGCTTTTTATTTGCTCTGGACCCGTAAGGAAGCTTTAGCGAAAGCTACCGCAAAAGGACTACCGGACGATCTATCACTTTTACCTTCGCTTGATGGACAACATCCAATAAATAGTGAAGTGATGGATTCTGGCAGGTCGTGGATTATAAGTAGTTTTAAAATCGGAAATGATTTTATGGGGAGCATAGCCTATACGCCTACTATAAAATTTCTTAAATTCTATACAATGTCTGTTTTATTATAATATTTTGCCTTAATCAATGACCCTGAACAAAAAAGAACAATATTAATACCTGATTGTATTTTACTTTAGTGCCGCAGTTATTTCAGTCCTTCCTATAGAAGTCCGCACCTTATAGTCTTTCTTTCCAATTCTTCTGAAACTTCCCCGAGGATACTTTTTTCTAATAAATTGCTAAGCAGTGCTTTGACTTTTTTACTTTATACTATTACAAACTCTATGCGAAAAAAATCTTATTTATCGTATCTGTCCTATAGTTATGCATTAGGTATACTATCCATTTTAGTTTTCCCTTCATGTGTCAACACCAAAAAATCAACTTATTTTTACGGTTCTACCGACGGAACTATCGCAATTAAAACATCTGTTCCTGAATCTTTTATACAGAAAAATGATATTTTAAGTATTGTCATTACCAGCCCGAACCCTGAGGCTACCGCTATGTTTAATCCCCAAACCGTTGCTGGTAACTATAATCAATCCCTTAGTACTGACCAAGCGAGTAATACAGGATATCTTGTTAATAACGAAGGATTTATTCAGTTTCCTATATTGTGAAATATCCAAGCGGAGGGTCTGACCAAAACTAAACTGGAAGAAAGCATAGGCACTACATTACTTCAAAAAGGCTTGCTTCGTGACCCTGTTGTAAGTATTCGTTTTCTCAACTTTAGAGTAACGGTGTTAGGAGAAGTTAATAAACCTTCTGTTGTTACAATGCCGAATGAAAAGCTTTCTCTTTTAGAAGCTCTGGGTCTCGCAGGAGATATTACGATTTATGGAAACAGGCAAAATATCATGGTTATCCGTGAAGAAAATGAACAAAAAACTCTTAAACGCCTCAATTTAAACTCCTCGGAATTATTTACATCTCCTTATTATTATTTAAAATCAAATGATATAGTTTATGTAGAACCAAATAAAGCTAAAGTTGCCAGCACTAGCCGCTCCACCCAATGGTTACCGCTTCTTTTAAGTGGTTTGTCTTTTGTTGCAATAGTAGCCGACCGTTTAATCAACTAAAAACATGGCACAACTAATTTCTAAAATATCAACTTCAAAGAAATCTGATGGCAAATCAGGCATACATGATTTACTTTTTAAGTACCTCCCTTATTGGCCTGTATTTATTTTTTTCCTGGTTTTATGCGTTGCAGGTGCCTGGTTTTATCTTCGTATTACTCCTCCTCAGTATGAAATCACAGCTTCCATTATGCTTAAGGATGATAATAAAGGGGCACACGATGGCCAAACTATTATCAACCAATTGAATCAATTATCTGAAAGACGTATTGTTGAAAATGAAATTGAGATACTTCAATCAAGAAGGCTAATGCAGGAAGTGGTCAAAAACCTGAAATTGTACGTGTCATTTTTTGAAGAAGATAAATTCGGATCCAAACCTGCATATTCCTCTTCGCCTATTCAAATTCAACTCGTTGACCCCGATAATATTAACATACCAGAGAAGGTTGAATTTCAATTTTCTGAAAAAGACAGTATGGTAGTTATTGGACCAAACAAATATCCTTTAAATCAATTTATAAACACTGACTATGGAAGTATGCGGTTTTCCATCAACAAGCAATCCACGTATACCCCTTCAAAGAACCAATTATACTTCACACTTTCCCGACCCCAGGCAATAGCTGCCTCACTATTATCCGGGTTAAAAGCCAGCCCCTCAACCAAGCTTACATCCGTTCTTTTATTGGCAATAAAAGACACAGACCCCAAACGTGGGGAAGATATATTAAACGAACTTATTCTCGTATATAATAAAGCTTCTCTTTCAGAAAAAAACAGATTAGCCGACTCTACATCTTCTTTATTAGAAAACAGGTTAAAGATTGTTGAGCAGGATCTTTCAAATATTGAAAAAAGAGCGCAAAGCTACAAAGCGTCAAGAGGAGCAGTAGAGATTGGAACACAGGGAAGACTTTATCTTGAAAATCAAGTTGCTACGGATAATCAAGTAATGGATGTTGATTTACAACTTTCTTCTCTTGCAGAAGTGGAAAAATATGTCCTTTCCAAAGATAATACAGCAGGGACGGTACCTTCTACCCAAGGTTTAAAAGATCCTATGCTACCTGAACTCTTAACTAAGAAATATCAACTGGAACTGGACTATGAAAGATTGAGAAAAACGACCGGTGAGAATAATCCAATGCTTACTTCCATAAAAGATCAGATCAACAAAATAACTCCAAGCCTTCTTGAAAACATACAAAATCAGAAAAAAAATCTGGAATCAAGCAAACTTAATCTGAGTTCTTCGAATAATAGTTATTCGTCGCTGCTTCATTCTATTCCTCAGAAAGAAAGAGAACTGATCGATATAAGCAGGGAACAATCAATAAAAAGTAACCTTTACGCCTTTTTATTACAAAAAAAAGAAGAAAGCGATTTAGCTCATGCTTCCAATATATCGGACACCCGTATTATTGATAATGCACAAGCCACTCTTTTACCTGTATCACCAAATAAAATGATGGTTTATGCTATTGCCTTAGCTCTTGCGTTTGGTCTTCCAATAGGTCTTTTATCATTTAAGGAATTATTCAATAGAAAAATACTATACAGGCAGGAAATAGAAAAACTGACAAATGCTCCTATAGTCGGTGAGATAGTACATGATAAAACCAGAGACGCAATTGTAATACAGGAAGGAAAACGAACTTTTATTGCTGAACAATTTCGCCGGCTTCGTGCATCTCTGGGCTATCTTGGGGGTAAAGCTGGGAAAAAGAAAATACTGGTAACGTCATCCTTACCAAAGGAAGGAAAAAGCTTTGTATCCCTTAATCTCGCCTTAAGTCTTGCTTTAACCAATAAGAGAGTTGTTCTTCTTGAACTTGATCTGTCCAACCCCTCGTTAAGTTCTAAACTCCATGTTCAGTACGAAAATGGAGCAAGCAATTTTCTTAGTGGAGACCTGGAGCCTGAAGATATTATTAAGCGCACTTCAGTTCATAAAAATTTATTTTTTGTACCGGCAGGTACACTTCCTGAAAATCCTTCTGAATTATTATTGACTGAAAAATTAAAAGAGTTGCTGAACTACCTGGAAGATGTTTTTGATGTGATCATAATAGATTCAGCACCGGCAAGCCTTCTGTCTGATGCCTATGTATTATCACCCATGTGTGATACAACTTTATATGTTGTTAAACATGGATTTACACCTAAATCATACCTTGAAAGGTTAGATGAAGACAATAATTCAGAGAACCAATTGACGAATATGAAAATTGTTTTTAACGGTATACGGTCAAGGGGATTTTTGAAGCATGGATATGGATATGGGTATGGGTATGGATATATTCATAACAACAGTGTGAAAAGAAAAAAGACCCGGGTTTTGGAAAAAAAACATGACTAATTCAATTAAAAAATTGAATCGGTTAATTTTAAACCTTTTTGAGAGTATTTAAGAATCATTTCTTCCAATTATTACCCTGTACCTTTTGATAAGACTACAAAAACCTATCCCACGATAAAACCATAGTTAGATAATAGTTTTTTAACCCTGCTAATGATCATAACTGTGGAAACAAAAAAACAATGGCTTATAGTTTACACCCGTCCTGGATGTGAAAAAAAAGTGGCTACTCTTCTTGAAAAAAAGAGAATAGAGGCCTATTGCCCGCTTAACAAAGTGTACCGCCATTTAATTGACCGGAAAAGAGTTATAACAGAACCTCTTTTTTCCTCTTATGTTTTTGTCAAAGCTTCGGATACCGAGCATACAAGTATTATAGAAACAGATGGTTTTGTAAACTTCGTTTACTGGTTAGCCAAGCCCGCTGTTATTTGCAACGACGAAATTGACACTATAAAAAGATTCCTTACAGAATATGACCATGTAACTATTGAGAAGTCTGAAGTACTCCCAAATGAGAAGGTCCGGGTACTTAATGGCCCCTTGGTTTTTTGGGAAGGAAATGTTGTCGAAGTAAGAACAAATACAGTAAAGATACTATTGCCATCACTTGGTTATTCTTTGGTAGCCGAAATTAAAAAGGATAATAATATAATAAAACAGGCCGACTCGCAATATGATCTCAAAAAAAGACATATAATTTAATTTACTTTTACCGGGAAATAATCCGCCCTAAAAATTTGCTATAGATTTTTATGCTAAGTTTCACCCGCGAAAAATTGAAGAGTTTTATCAGCGCAAATCATGAAAGAACCAGGTTGGCTCAAAAAAATATACTCCTTTCCTTTATAATAAAGGGCCTGAGTATTGCAATTAACCTGGTTTTTGTTCCCTTAACAATTAACTATATTGATGCAGAGCGTTACGGCATATGGCTGACGCTAAGCTCCATTATTGTCTGGTTTAATTTTTTCGACCTGGGATTAGGTAATGGTTTGCGCAATAAACTTGTAGAAGCTATTGCCAAAAAGGATGTCGCGGAAGAACGCAAGTTGATAAGTACTACCTATGTTTCCTTATCCATCATTGCTCTATTAATAAGTGGCATTTACTTAGGTATAATGCCGTTTATACACTGGGACAATATTTTAAATGTTTCATCAGGATACAGGGAAGAGTTGAAAATGCTGGGGCTAATTATTGTAATGATGTTTTCTCTTCAGTTTGTTTTACAACTAATCAATACCATTAATCTTGCCCATCAAAAGGTTTTTCTTACTTCTTTTGTTTATTTAGTCGGAAGCATTTTCTCTTTACTTTTTATACTAATTCTTCGTAGCACGGTACCAGGAAATATATTATTAGTTGGTACTGCAATGTTCGCCGGAAATCTATTGGCCTTATTGCTTTTCTCAATACACTTTTTTATATTTAACAGGCCTGATTTATTGCCTCGGCTCAAATTTTTTTCCCGCTCTTCATCGAATAATTTACTTAGCCTGGGAGGAAAATTTTTTATAATCCAGATCTCTGCTATTATTCAATATCAAACAACCAATGTTTTAATAAGCAGAAGTTTTTCATCAACACAGGTAACAGAATATAATATTGCATACAGATTATTCGGTATCCTGGTAATGGTTTTTTCAATTATCATATCTCCCTTATGGAGCGCCGTAACAGATGCTCAAACCAAGGGGGATTATGCCTGGATCAAAAGGACGGAAAAAAAATTACTTTTTTTATGGTCCATACTTGCGTTAAGTGCTGTGGTGCTTTTAGCTTTAAGCAATTTCCTTTACAGGGTCTGGCTTGGAGACGCCATTGAAATACCTTTGAGCACTAGTTTGGGCGTTATGCTTTATATAGTTTCGATGACATTTGGGATGATTTATGTTTATATATTAAATGGCTTAGGACGTTTAAAAACACAATACTATTTATCCCTAATTACAATGATCTATTTTATCCCTTTAGCATACTGGTTATCTGTTATGCTAAATTGGGGAGTGTTGGGGATATGTATTGCTCTGATTCTTGCAAATATTAATGGCGTGATCGCTGCTCCCATTGAATATTATAAGTTTATTAAAAAGAATAAGTGAAAGATATTGTTTTCATTTTATGACTTCATATAACCATTTAGCTGTCATAACAAAATTACTATTAAACTATTTTTAACAAATTTAAAATGAAGGTTCTTTGGTTTTCACCGACATCATCCCAATATGACAAGGGTTCTCACTATTACCATGGTGGTGGTTGGGTAGAATCGCTAGAACAAACTTTTAAAGAACAATCTGACATTGAACTTGGAATAGCATTTTTTCACGATCGGGATTATTTAAAAAAGAAAAATGAAAATGTAACATATTACCCTATTCAGCGAATTCAAAAAGGGAATATAAATAAATTAATAACTAATTGGACTTGCAAAACTGAATCAGGAAAGTATACAAAAAAATTTATTGAAGTAATCAATGATTTTAAACCTGACGTCATCCAGGTTTTTGGAACAGAAGGATCCTTTCCGGAAATTCAGCATCTTACCGAAATTCCTGTTGTAATTCATTTGCAAGGATTAATAAATCCTTATGACAATGCTTTTTACCCCCCAGGTATAAACAAATATAACCTTCTAACCTTTCTACCTTTCTTTAAAAATCATTTCTTCGGGAATAGCCTGCTTTTCAATAAAAAACTATTTGAAAAACAGGCTGAGAAAGAGTTGATTTATTTTACAAATTCCACATACTTAATAGGCCGTACCAATTGGGATAAAACGATTTCCTCACTTTTAGCCCCACAGGCAATTTATTTTCATGTTGATGAAATACTTCGTTCTTCATTTTACGAAGCCACGCCGTGGACTCCCGGTAAGCATAGCCGCCTACGAATTATTTCAACTATTTCCAGCAGTATTTATAAGGGTCTTGATCTTGTATTAAAAACAGCATTTTTATTGCAAAAAAAATTAAAAAATACCTTTGACTGGCATATCATTGGCCTTGATGAAAAGGATAAGCTGGTTCATTTTTTTGAATACGCTTTACGGAAACGTTTTAAAGATTGTAATGTTTCTTTCCTGGGCGTTTTTTCTGAGAAAGAATTAATCAAATCTCTTCAGGGAGCAGATATTTTTGTACACCCTTCCTATATTGATAACAGCCCTAATAGCCTGTGCGAAGCACAAATATTGGGAATGCCTGTTATTTCCTGTAATGTTGGGGGCACTTCAACACTTATCGAACATGAGCACAACGGGATTTTGGTTCCCGCTAATGCACCCTATGAACTGGCAGCCTCAATTGTATCGCTAGCAAAAGATAAAAACATGTCGCTGCAGCTGGGAACCCAGGCAAGAATTACTGCGATGGAACGGCATAATCGAACTAAGACGTTTACTGCACTTATGCATGTGTATCAAACTATTTACAAAGGATAACCAACTATGCAAAACATAATAGTATTACTTTACAAAGGGGCAAAACGTTTGAAGTATTTAATTGTTTCTCCATTTCAATATCTGATTACAAGTTTTTTGTTTTATTGCAATAATGTTGAAAGACAAACTTTCCAAACTAACGGAATACCTTTCGTTTCTGTGGCCAGGGGAGGAGTATTTTCGATTGGTAAAAATTTCAGAATAAATAATTCTATTGGATCTAATCCCATTGGAAGAATACAAAAATGTATTTTTTTTGTCGACAAAAATGGTGTACTTACAATTGGCAACAATGTGGCATTGAGCTTTACTGCTATCAATTGCGTTAACAGTATAATTATCAAGGATAATGTAATGATTGGAGGCGGCACTTGCATTTATGATACCGATTTTCATCCTCTAAATACAACTGACCGCCTCAGCAACAATGATGAGAAAATTGCTTCAGGCGCTGTGATTATTGAGAAAAACGTATTTATTGGAGCTAATTGTACTATTCTGAAAGGCGTAAGCATTGGTGATAACTCAATTGTTGGAGCCTGTTCAGTTGTTACAAAGAGTATTCCGCCCAATGAAATCTGGGCCGGAAATCCCGCAAAATTTATTAAAGCCCATACCTGATATGTATTTAAAAAATATGGAACTGTGGATTTTACAATTTGCACACAAGTATAACTGAAAATTTAAATCTCAACCTTACTAATGCAACAGTTATTTAAAATACCAGTAGAAAAAAAAATCAATTTTTTTGAATCAATAAATGTTTTCTTCTTATTAAGCCTTTCAGGAATAAATTTTTTTAACGATAATGATGTATTTCTAATTTTTGTATTTTCTGTTAACGTAATATTTTTTTTCGCACAAAAACAAAAAATTGATAACGGTTTTTTGGGCTTCCTATTATTCTTTATTTTCTTAACAATCGCTCAGGTAATTTGGTTCTCAGATGGCAATTTCGAAAGTACGATGGGGTTTTTCCTCAGGTTGTTTATAGCTTACTTTGTATTAAAAAACTCCTCAAATTTTATTCTAACTTTTCTGAATCTTTTACTTTTCTTAAGCCTTGCGGGAATATTCTTTTATGTTTTTTTTCTTGTGTTCCCCCAGGTGGAAGATTTTCTCTTTGCTCATAAACATTTTTGGGACTATCCTGGAACATATGAATATAAAAAAAGCCTTATTATATACAATATTTTCAAAGAGCCTTTGTTTGGAATTGACTCATTAGGACTTTTTGGACTTCCCCGCAATTCAGGGCCATTCTGGGAACCGGGAGCCTTTGCCGGATATTTAGCCATTGGCATAGCATTTGAAATGGCATTGTTTCGGGAATATTCGTGGAGAGTGTTTTTTTTATTAAGTGCATTGTTAACGACTTTTTCAACAACCGGATACCTCGTAATAGGTTTGTTTTTTCTTGTGTATTTTATTTTCTTAGAAACAAATAAAAAAAGAAAGCTACTAGTGATTCCTCTCCTGCTAGCAGGTTTCGTCTTCATGCTTTTTAATTTGGATTTCTTAGCTGAAAAAGTAATTTCACAGGTACAGGGATTTAATGAAGGACAAGTATACGCTTCCCAAACCACCAATGACTCACGAATTGGAAGTGCGGTCCTTGATTTTGCTGATTTTGAACGTTCTCCCTTATTCGGAACCGGACAATCTGATGAAACACGATATGGGAAAAACGAAGAGTTATTTATGCGTACCAATGGGGTCACTGATATACTCGTACGACTTGGAATTGTCGGGTTTGTATTTATTTGTTGGAATCTATTCTTGTCTCTTAAAAAATTCTTTATAGCCAAAGAGGTGCTAAAACCCCACACAACAACCGGTATTATAATATTTACCCTATTTTTTGTTTCATTATCAGAAACATATTTTATTTTACCTTTCTTTTGGTCACTATTTTTATTACAATATGCCGAAATTCCTGATTTAGAGATTTATGTTTCTGAAACTTCAGACGCCTGAATCGATTTATCAGATGCCGGTTCCTCAAAACTTTTAAAGGCTATCGGTAAAGAAATGACATATTGTGTAAAGAGTTGGTTCATCGATGAAAAATTTTGTATATAGAAAAGTTTACGGGTTGTTCATTATAATTTATAAAAAAATGTTTTTACCTTCTGCAGATGACTATATATATCATTTTACTAAAAGAAATAAATAAGAGTACCTAAATCTGAACCAAAAGAAGCTTAAAATGATTTATCACTTAGCAATTCTTATAACTTCCCACAACAGAAAACAGAAAACGCTTGCTTGTCTCAAAACAATATTTGAACAAGAAGATATTTCAGATATACAATACAGTATTTACCTTGTTGACGACAATTCTTCTGACGGCACCTTAGAAGCAATACAATCCACTTATCCAACAGTTAATATTTTCAAAGGCGATGGAAAGCTTTTCTGGGCAGGTGGCATGAGAGCGGCTTGGGGTGAAGCTGTTAAAGCGAGTAAGTTCAACTATTACTTGCTTATAAACGATGACGTCATTTTATTTAAGGATACTTTTAAAAAACTTTCTAATGACATAAAATTAGTAACCGATAACGCCATTTTAGTTGGCTCTGTCATGGATAAATCTACAGGAGAAATTACTTATGGTGGAAGACGCTTGAAAAACAATTATAACATTTCGTCCATTTTGATGACACCTGATGGCAAATCGCCTCAGCCATGTGATTTAGGTAACGCAAATATCATGTTGGTTCCAGCTAAGGTTGTTGAACAGATTGGAATACTTTCTGATGGGTATACACATGGCATTGCAGATTTTGACTATACAATCAAAGCTAAAAAAGCAGGTATTCCTTCATACATAAGTTCTTTTTACAATGGATATTGTGCAAATGAATATGATATTTCCTGGCTAAATACGACCTCATTAAAACAACGGGTTGATTATTTGTATAGTGTTAAAGGATTGGCTTATAAACAATATTTACACTTTATCCGAAAACATTTTCCCTTATACTTGCCACAAGCCTGGCTTTCTCTTTGGCTTAAAACAATATTTCCTATTTTGATAAAAAAGGATAAATAATTTAAATCTGGTAATTCCCGCAGAAACAAAATCAAATATCACAACATTACCCTCCTCGGGCGAAAAGTAATAAGGCAAAAATGCTAACTATTTTCACCTATTTAAAAAATGGATACAACATTATTGTGTATGCATATTCCCATTAGAATCTGTCTATTTTTTTAGTCGATAAATCTATCACTTACTGCTTTATAAATTTCGATGTTATTTTTTCCCTGTTGTCTAATATTAACTCAATCAAATATAAACCTGCTTTGAATTGAGATATATCTATAGCCGTTTTAAAGCGGTTTTGAGAACTATTTAATTCAATGACAGGTAAAACTTTTCTACCAGTCATGTCATATACATTGATTTGAGCTTTATTATACTTTTCATTATAATGATTCAAATTTATTATGTCATTGGCTGGATTAGGATATAGCATTAAATCTCCTGGGTATGACCGGAAATTATTTACAACTGCGACAGTTACAGTGTCTTTAGCAACTGCATTCATGTTGTCTTTTACAGTTAATTGAAAAACATAATCTCCTTCAATAAAGCCGCTCGCTTTTGTACTTACCGAAGAAGCTGAAGTAATTATTGCGCTGGCCGGACCGCCTATTTGTTCCCACTTGTAAGTTTTTATAACGCCATCTGGATCCCTCGATAAAGCACCATTTAAGGTAGCTTCATTGGAAGACAATGTAGCTAATTGGGAAGCTCCCGCATTTGCAATCGGAGCTTGGTTTACTACCGGCGCTGCATTTACGGTAACGGTCATATCATCGGTATCGGTAGCACCGTCATTATCAGTCACTGTTAACCTGAACACATACGTGCCCTGTACAAGATTACTCAATGTGGTTGTCGCTGCATTTGCACTGCCCAGGGCAAATGTTGCAGGGCCGCTCACTCTGCTCCATGCATAGCTGGCAATTGTTCCATCCCCATCCGTGCCACTGCCTGTTAGTGTTGTCGAGTTGGCCGGCAAGGTGAGTATAATATTATTACCCGCATTGGCTGCTGGTGCCTGGTTTACTACCGGCGCTGCATTTACGGTAACGGTCATATCATCGGTATCGGTAG
>CAMLEX010000006.1 GCA_946479055.1 uncultured Bacteroidota bacterium
GTTATAAGTGTCAGCAATATTTTTTCGCAATAAGATCTTCTCTTCCTCTATCATACTATCAGGTCTGCCGGACAAACCACTGAAATCAACGCCAATCACGGCGGGGTGAGACCCGGTCACCGATTTTACATCAGAGCGTTCATTCTCTCCTTGCCAGCCATGGCCATATTCGGTAGCATGCTGATGACCAAAGAGTATATGTTTTTCAGATAAATTTTTAAGATTGTAATACAGGGCCTTCGTTTCTCTTGTTGCGTTTACATCAATAATTCTTCTTTGGCCTTTTTGTGAAGAAGATCTCATTGAAATAAAGATCAGCAATGCAAAGACTGATAAATATTTTTTCATTCTCTTACATCATTTTAATTGTCTGCACACCCTGGCAACCGTTCCACCTTTCGTGGACCATTTTTAAATGATTGTAACGCGGACCGTATGCTGGCTCGCTATCTACTAATGCAGGTTTTTAGATACTGTATTCATCCGGAATACACGCAGGCTATCATTATTGACCGCAGCAAGTATTATTTTTTCATTATTTGCTAACCGAACAAGTGCCATATCCTTTACATCACCTTTTAAAATAAAACCACTTTGCACTGCTGCTACAGGTGTAAATGTTTTCTTGCTGCTGCCCCTGAGAAAACAACCATAGGATGCATCATATCTTCCGGTTATTACTTCACCCTGGTATTCATTACCTGCCAGCAACAGATCTTTGAAACCATCATTATCCAGGTCATCGCAGATAATAGCATTTACCGGTGAAAACTGCGCTTCCATTGGCAAAACATGTTTAATAAATTTACCATTCCCCAGGTTTTCAAAATAACAGCTTCTTGTTTCATCGCAGTACAACTGCAAAATATTATCCTTCAGTTTTCCTTTAAAAATATCTTCAAAGGCTGCATGAGCATAATCCTTGTACAGCAAAAATTGTTTTTTAACAGCAGGTACCTGGTCAGAAAACTGGCTTCTGCTAATTGCCGGAAACGATCGACGGATACCTTTTTCGTCTTTAATGTAATAAAACGGTACCGGGTCAATACTTCCATTACCATCCAGGTCTGTTGCAAACAATTGCATAGGTTCGTTGCCACTGACTTTATAAGTGCAATTTAATCCAAGATTACCAGCAATGAGATCCGGGTCACTGTCGTTGTCAATATCTGAAACCACAAGACTCCTCCACATACCATTCATTTGCGCCAACCCGGTTGAATTTGTTGTTTCTTCTAAAATTGCATGATTGTTTTTAAAAAATCTTATGGGCATCCATTCACCTGCAATCACCAGGTCTGTTTGTTTGTCGTTGTCGAAATCTGTCCATACAGCAGAAGTCACCATGCCAGGCTTTTGTAAAACAGCACAAACCTTCGCCGTAACATCAGTAAAAACGCTTTTATTATTTTGCAGTATAAAACTCCGAGCCGGCATTGGATATTTTTTAGAAACCCTTCCCCCAATAAACAAATCAAGGTCGCCATCACCATCATAATCCCCCGTACTTACGCAACCCGCTATTGTTTTCACCAAATCAGGAATAGCGTTGGCCTGAAGACTAAAATTTCCTTTTCCATTATTGATATAGAAACGTGGCTTATAATAAACGGAATTTTCCTCGTATTGAATATCACCACCTGTGACAAGAAGGTCAGCATCACCGTCGTTATCAGCATCAAATAAAACACAATCCATGTCTTCTTCCATCTTGATGCTGTCAGTAAGATTTTTTGAAGTAAAGGACTGATCTCTTTGCTGTACAAAACTTTTTCCCGAAAAATTAAATCCGCCACCTATGAAAAAATCTGTTGCGCCGTCATTATTAATATCCGCTGTGGTAATAAATGGTCCTAACTGAGAATATTTCTGTGGTAGTAATCGTTGAACAGCAAAATCATTGAATGAGTTATCATGATGCCGGTATAAAACACCTGAAGCTGAAGTAATATCTGAAAATAATTTGTGCGTTCTGAAAGGAACAACAAGATAATCATCGCCTGCATTTTGCCAGGAAAGATCAATAATAGTATCGGCAGCGATATTCCTGATCACCTGTTTTTTGTTATCCGGCCAAATAGCTACCACGGAATCAATCTGATCATATTTTCCTAATCCAAAAAGTATTTGCTTATCAACCGATGAAAAATAGCCACGAACCGGATTTTGTTCTTGCATCTGAACATCATCGTTATTGTATACAAATATTTTAGTACCAAAACCCTGAGTATTTAAACTATCCCCTTTCAAACGGAGGCTTAAAAAATGACTGCTGGAAAATTTGTTTTTTTGAATGCTATTATTGATAAACAGGAAGGCTTCTTTATTAATATTGTTTACAACAATGTCCAGGTCGCCATCATTATCAAGATCAGCATAGGCTGCTCCATTAGACATGGAAAGCTCGTTAATACCTGCTTTTTCTGAAACATCATCAAATGTATAATCATGTTTATTCAGGTATAAGTAATTAGGAAGATTGATGTGCTTAAGTGCCGTTAATTTCTTCCTGATTGCCTCTTGCTTTTCTTCTTCACTTTGGGTGCTGTTAAACGCCTGGTTACTGAACTCCAGGAAATCACCATTAATAAAATCCCTTCCTACACCATTGGTTATATGGATGTCTTTCCAGCCATCATTATCAAAATCCGCCAGCAATACACTCCAACTCCAGTCCGTTGCCTGGATACCGGCCAACTGTCCTATTTCGCTAAAAAATGGCATGTTAGTATCTCCGACAGAATAAGATCCATTAGTAAGCTGAAGCATGTTCCGCATAAATTCAGGCTCATAGCCCATGTTACGTTCAGCCTGGTACCTTTCATAATTCATAAAGAAAAAAGAAGTTTTTTTCCTCTCGTTATATTCAGGCAACATATCCAGTGTAACGATATCGGCAAGTGCATCATTATTGATGTCCGCAGCATCCGCACCCATGCTTGAATAACTCTGGTGTTGCATTGCTTTATCAATGCAATTGATAAACGTTCCATCCTGGTTGTTTAACCACAGTTCATCATTTGATAAGAAATCGTTGGCTACATAAATATCCGGCCAACTATCGTTATTAAAATCACTAACCGATACTCCCAGTCCATAACCTTCTTCTTTTATATTAGCCGCTACTGTAACATCGGAAAAAACAGGATGACCCCTGCCTGATGAATCTCCATCATTTCGATACAACCTATCGTTGGCCAGGGAATGGCCACTCCTATCCCGGGGAACTATTGTATTTGCATTATTGCGGGCCAATAAATAATTGGCAAGGTACATATCCAGATCGCCATCCTTATCATAATCAAAAAAAACCGACTGGGTAGAATAACTCATATCAGCAAGACCATAAATTTCCGCTTCTTCTTTAAACGTAAGATCATGCTGATTGATAAAGAGGATATTCTTTGCCCGATGAAGCAGATCTTTTCCAAAAACACAAACGTATATATCATCGTAGCCATCGTGATTTATATCGGCGATGCTGACACCAGTAGCCCATACATCAGTACTAACACCGGCTTTTTCCGTGATGTCGTCAAATTGATTATTCCCTTTGTTGATGTAAAGACGGCAACTTACCTGGTTGCCGGAAAAAAAAATATCTTTTAATCCATCATTATTAAAGTCACCAATGCCTACGCCGCCACCCATGTAACCGAACTCATTGATGAAAGAATGGGAAGAGTCGCTGTCATGAATATCGTTACTAAAAGAAACACCTGACTCTGAAGGACTGAGCTTCGTAAACAACTTGTCTTTTTGTTCACGAATACACGAAGTCAAAAAAATGATAGCGACAATAAAAAAATAAGAACTATAATAGGCTAATCTTTTTTTCATATTGTTGCAAGTTAATCCCAGAGATACAGATTCCCGACACAATAGAATCGGGAATTTTAACATTCAAAAATTAGGGCCGTCAAAGATGACGGCCCTATGACTGCTGCTTATGCGAGAGAAAAGAACTTAGTGTTCAAGGGGAATAATAAAAATGATTTATTTTATTAATGGGTTTGTTGAAGTTTCACTCGAAGGAATTGGGAACAAATCAACCTGTCCGGGTACCCGATCGGGAATAATAGAAGGGAAATATCCTTTTTTCCTCCAACGCAGAATATCAATATTGCTAACCTGCTCCGCACTCAATTCAACCGATCTTTCATGCATGACCGCTTTTAATGCGTCGTTTTTTGATGCCAATGTAACCGCGGTCATATTCACACCCGGGCGGCTACGAACCTCGTTGATATAACTTGCAGCCTGCACTGGTGTTCCTACTTCAGCTTCACATTCGGCAAGCATCAGCAGTACATCAGCATACCGGATTAAACGATGATTGATACCACCGGGGTGAAAACCAGAATTAACCCAGTCATAAATTCCATACTTCCGGAAGAATCTTTTCTTTACTACACCGCCCTTGTCACTGGTGGCAATATTCATATCAGCAGATACAAGTGTTTTTGGCCCATCCGGCGATTGAGTCAGAATCTGATCTCCCTCTTCGAAAATAGTAAATTTATACCTTGGGTCATTTGGCTCAAATTCATTCAACAATCGATTGGAAGGTATTATATTTCCCCAGGTAATACCATACTCCTGATTGCGTACTGTACTTAGCGGGCTGGTAGAACCCTCACCATTATACCCCCAGTTAAAATTGTTATCTCCTCTATCTACAAAGACAACTTCAAAAATAGATTCTGCATTAAATTCATGCCCTGTCGTAATTTGAGCACCTTTATCATCTTTGGCATCACCATCAAAATTCCATAAATAATTGACAAGCGAATATTTGCCATAAACCTGGAGAAGAGCGGTTTTTGCGGCAGCGTAATCACCTTTCTGCATTTGCACCCTTCCCATTAGAGCGTTAGCGGCGCCTTTTGTCGCCCGTCCATTGTCAGAAGCGCCATAGCTTGCCGGCAATTTTTGAGCAGCTTCGGTCAAATCGCTGATGATCAGTGCATAAATATCAGCAGCCGGTGACTTTCCTTTAAAGTCAATATGAGAAGAAACAGGCTCTGTATAAAGCGGAACATCACCCCACTGCGATACCAGTTCAAAATAGGCCCAGCCTCTTAAAAACTTAGCTTCACCAACCAATCGGTCTCTAAGAGTTACATTATCGGTTACGTCTGGCGCTTTAAAAAGTACCATGTTCGCCCTGTTGATCATTTGATAGGCACCCGTCCACACATTCGACATTACAGAATTTGAGGGTGCAGGTGAAGCTTGTTTTAGTAACTCTGCTCTTGGAGCTTCTAATTGGGCACCCCCGGGAGAGCATTCGCCACTTCTCATATCATGGGTAAAGAACCATTCCCGGCCAACAAGTTCTCCTGAACGCAAAGTAGAGTAGATAGCATTTACGCCATTCTGCAGTTCTGATGCCGTCATAAAATAACTATCAACAGTTGGATTGTTTTCATCGAGAACATCCAGTTTTTTGTCGCAGCCAACTGTACTGATAAAGACCAGGACAACCGCCATAACCAATTTGCTAATATTTTGTTTCATGATAACTCTATTTTATAAAAGTTGACTTAATTTTTTGCTTTTAAAAACCTACCTGAATACCCAGCTGATATGACTTTGGTTGAGGATAAACAGCAAAGTCGATACCATTGGTTAATGACCCGTTATTCGCATTAGGTGTTCTGTTACCCACTTCCGGATCATATCCACTGTAGTCCGTAAAAGTCAGGATATTTTGAGCTGAAACATAAATACGGAAGTTCTTGACCACTCCTTTTGTTAACGATTGCAAAGAAGCAGCCGGCAGATTGTAACCTAACATTATATTTTTCAAACGCAGGTAAGAACCGTCTTCCAGAAAACGGGTAGAGGGACGGGCATTTCTATTTGGATCAGAAGAAACAGCACGGGGAATATTAGTGTTTGTATTCGTAGGTGTCCACGCATTTAATACCTGTGTGCCGGCATTAAAGAAACGAACCATGCCTTCTGTAATAACCCGGGTAGCATTGTAAATTTTGTTGCCTTGCACTCCCTGGAAGAAAATGGACAGATCAAAATTCTTATAGTTGGCTCCCAGCGTTAATGCATAAGTTGTCTTAGGAATGAAACTACCTAAAAATTGGCGATCATCATTATTAATTACACCATCTTTATTTGTGTCCTTGAATTTAAGATCACCAGGAGATGTATGTTTTGTAGCATCATATGGATCACCAGGTTTTGGGTTAACCTGTGCAGCTGATTCATTAACTTCTGCAATAGACTGGAAAATACCTTCCACTTCCCAGCCATAGAATGCCTGGATAGGTTGGCCAACAGCTGTATTGGTGATATTGTCAGCACCAAAATCCCCGTCTCCGCCTGCCTCAATATTCTTAACGCCCTCAGCTAACTCTGTTACCTCATTCGTAACAAAACTTAAATTAGCACTGGCGTTCCATTTCAATTCGCCCTCCCTATCGTTGTATCCTAATTGCACTTCAAATCCGTTGTTTTCCATCGCGCCAACGTTTAGTGGTACTGCACTGTTAATATAACCAAAAGAAGGTGGAAGCGGCACGTTTAAAATTAAGTTATCAGTTTTCCGTTGATAATACTCAGCCGTTAACGTGATTTTGTTTTTCAGCAATCCTAAGTCCAACCCTATATTTACCTGCTTTGTTTTCTCCCATTCTAACTCTTTGTTTCCTATACGCTGAATAGAAGAAGCGGGACCGCCGGTTGTTGACCCACCAAAAGGATACTGAGCACTGTTGGCACTTGCACTTACTAACCAGGGGGTCCAGGGAAGGCCAAACACCAGGCCATTAAGACCAGTAACACCATAACCCGCCCTTAATTTTAACTCCGAAATATTCTGCTGGCCTTTCATAAAATCTTCCTCGTCAATCCTCCATCCTATGGAAGCAGAAGGGAAAGTAGCCCATTTCTTACCAGGCGCCCAAACCGAAAGACCATCACGACGAATAGCAACACTCGCCAGGTACTTACCTTTAAAATCATAATTCACACGGCCCAGGTAAGAGATCAATGTATTTTCACCAACCAGTGTTTGAACAGATGCATTGGTGGCATTGTTTAATGTTCTAAGGTCATTTGAAGCCTGGTTGCCATTGGCATTTTCCTGCTTTGCCTTTTGGCTTTGCTGCTCATAAACAGCAATCGCATTAATATGATGGTTGCCAAAAGTTTTGTCGAATGAAAGTTGCTCCGTAAATAATAATACAGTAGAAGCACTTCGATTATTCGTAATAGTGGCCAGGGTTGCACTTGAACCGGCAATTGCTCCATTATCATTGAAAATAGGTGAAAAGCGATAGTCCAAAGTATTGGCGTAGTCTACACCAATAGTGGAACGAAATTTCAACCATTTTGTAAAACTTATATCAAGGAAAGCAGTTCCCAGGATCTTTGCGGTTTTTCTGCTACCTGGATTTTTTAACGTGGCATCTTCCACAGGATTGGTAGGATCACCGCCATCTAAAGTAGCGTCTACACCTCTGAATCCACCATTCGAAGTTGGATCATATACTGGTATGTGAGGCATCATCCTGATCACATTCACCAAATTTGTTCTGGAGCCGGTTTCATTATTATCATAATCCTGCTCGCCGGAAGACACATATAAATTTTCTCCAAAAGTGAACACTTTACTAAGAACATGATCTGAGTTAATACGGAAATTGTAGCGGCGATACCCAACACTTGGAGCAATACCTTCCTGATTCATAAAACCTGCAGAAGCATAAAAACGCGATACTTCATTTCCGCCACTCAAACCTATGTTATGCCCGGTCATTGACCCACTTTTAAAATAAGCGTCCTGCCAGTCGGTATTTGTTTGACCATAGGTTTGCGTTGCACCCGTGTGGGTAGGCTGATCGATGCGTGGGGGTGTGAGTCGATCTACCTGGCTACCTCTGTAAGCAAGAGCATATTGTTTGAATCCTTCTGTATCTAACAAGTCAAGCCTCTCAGTCACTTCCTGTATACCGACATAGGAATCAAGACTCACATGCACTTTGCTGTCTCTTCTACCTTTTTTAGTGGTAATCATGATTACACCATTTGTAGCCCTGGAACCATAAATAGCAGCAGCAGAGGCATCTTTCAATACATCAACAGATTCTATATCTTTTACATCAATTGTTGCCAGGTCACCTGTGGGGAAACCATCCACAATATATAAAGGATCGGAAGCAAAGCTAATAGAACTGATACCCCTGATACGTACAATAGGCTCTGCCCCAGGACTTCCATTATTTGTCACCTGTAGCCCGGCTACACGGCCTTGTAAGGCCTGAGAAATACTTAGTGCAGGTAGCTCACTCAACGTTTTACTGCTCACACTGGAAACAGCACCCGTAACGGATTTGCGTTTTTGAGTACCATAACCTACTACAACCACTTCATCAATATTGAAAACTTCGGATTCAAGCTGTATTGTAACTGTATTTTCCTGGCCTACTTTCAGGGAATAAAGTTTGTAACCAACCATTGAAAAATCTAAGGTTTCTCCAACTTCAGCATTTATTGTAAAACTACCGCTTGAATTGGTAGTTGTTCCCCTAGCTGTTCCTTTAACCAATACTGATACTCCTACCAATGGCTCAACTTTGTCATTGGTTACTTTACCCGTGATTTCTTTATAAAAGGATTCCTTCTCTGAGACAGTACTGATGTCGGACTGATCCTTCAATTTTACAAGAATGTTTTTCTCCTCTCCTTTTTTCATTAATACAATCTGGTTGCCCGACACATAATATAGTACATCCAGGGGTTGTAGTAATAAATTCAATATGTCTCCCAATCTTTGATCATGAGCAAGAAGGGACACTTTTCTACGGGCTGGAATTCGTTGGGGGCTATACACGAATTTTATTTCAGCAAGCTTACTGATTTCACTCAGAATGGACTTTACTTCTTTCTGTTCAGCTACGAGACTGATTTTTTTATTAAGTATTTCATCGGTATCCCCAGCTCTCGCATAGCTGGCTCCACAAAAACAAATAACGAGTAATACCGTCAGCAATCCAATTCCAGGAAACTGACATAACAATTGGCGAATAGGCTTATTTTTTCTCATACTGGCAATTTTAGGTTTAAGCAATACGTATTTTGATTGAAACTTGCTTTCAGCAAATTTTTAAATGGCGGGTAAATAACAACAGCTGGGGATAACCCCTGGCCGTGTTACTCACCGGGTTGGTTATAATCATATAAAAAATTTTATTTAAAAAAATCAGTCGCAGCCATTTGTCTGAATAACAACCTGCCCATCTATTATTTCATACCTGGCTCCTATGGCCTTGCATATAAGTTCAAACTTCCTGTAAAAAGTTTCATTTCTAAGATCAGCTGTGACGGTACATTTTTCCAGTAATTCATTGTCGTAAACAATGTTGACACCGTAAATTTTGCTAAGCTGAGCAAACACTTTTTCAAGAGAAACATCTTCATACAACATATTTTTCTCGTACTCATCAGTAGGAAATATCCCCACAGGGTTCACAAGCAATCCTTTTTGGAATTTTTGTTTTGATTTTTCGTATACAAGTTCCTGGTTTGGTGTCAGAATAATACCCCCAAGCTGGTTAGGTGTACTGGTTTCTTTAGCATTGATAGAGGTTTGGGAATATACACTAACCTTCCCTGTTCTGACTGTTACCTGTATAACGGTATCTTTTTCAAAAGATCGAATGATAAAACTGGTTCCTAATACTTTGGTTACAATTTCATTGGCAAAAACACGGAATGGGCGACTGGCATTTTTTGTCACTGTAAAAAAAGCTTCTCCTGATAAATAAACATCTCTTGTATCAAGACTATCAAAATTATTAGCATATGCAATGCGGCTATTGGGCTCTAATTCAACAGTGCTTTCATCAGGCAATTTTAAAGTAATCGCCTTGTCAGAAGTATTTATGTTTTCAATAAGGTGTTTGGAAGGGGTTATTGCAGCGTAAGCGAATTTTTGTGTTCCTTCATCTTGTTTTACAAGCAAATAAATCGTTGTGCTTGCTATTGCAAATAGCAAGGTAGCTGCAGCATACCACCATTTTTTAGAAATAGTAACGATCCTGGCTTTTTGTTTGGGCTCCTGCCTATGGCTACCCCTGATTGTCTGCATCAATCTGTCTATTTCATGCTGCTTTTCAACATCACTAATGACTCTCTGTTCTGTTCCTATAGACTCCAATATCCGCCGGGCTTCCGCTACCACCATGTATTTACCCGGATGTTGATTCAGCCAGTTATCCCAAAAATCATTATCCGCCTTATTTTTCTCATTTACCCACCGGATAAAATCCTCATCCATAACAAAATCTGAAATATCAAACAACCTGAAATCTTTCATACTCCCTTTTATATATAAATATTATAGGTAAGTTCCCGGTATCCGGATATTCTACTGGTTTTTATAGAACTTTTTTTTAAAAATAATTATTAAGCCTGAACAGGCCTTTGCTGAGGGAGATAGACTAATTCGAGGATTCAATGTGTTACAAACTCTGCATGCCAAATGCTTCTTAGCTTGTGTATAGCTTCGTGAAGTAAGTTATAAACCGACTGCCTGCTGATGTTCATCAACTCGGCAATCTGGCCATGATCTAAATATTGATAATATTTCAAATAGATGATTTCGATTTGTCTTTTAGAAAGAAGGGACAATGCCTTTCTTACTTTCTCAGCTTTTTCCTCAGAAATCTGCTTTTCGATAATAACCCGTTCGATAGAAAACTCATGAAAAAAATCATAGTCTTCCTGCAAATATCCCGATGTTACTTTGCGGATACTTTTATCTAACGACTTAAGTACCTTGTTTTTGATGGCACGTAGAAAATAGTATTTGGGGGATAATATAGCGCCAACTGTTTCCCTTCGCTGCCAAAGGCTAATAAAAACCTCCTGTATGCAATCTTTGATCAATCCATCATCTTTGGTAAACCTTGCAGCATAATTATAAAGATCATCATAATACATCTTCATGAGCAAGGCTAGCGCCTCCTCATCGTTTTGTTGCAAGCGTTGCAGCAAATCTCTCTCAACCTTTAAACAATATTCTTTCATCAGCAGCTACTAAATCAGGGAATCAGAATTGAATTTTAAGTTATTCTATCCCATTTTGGTATTTATAAATATATGATTAAATCAATTCCAATTTTATTTTTTATCCACAGGCTCATAAAATAAATATTCAACTTAGTTCTGAAACTTCCCGGATTTTCTTTTATCATTCGTTTCATTCCAGCCACGTTTCCGATTTATAATTCAAAATACAAGCCAGGCAAGATGTCAATCCCTTTAACCAACTTATGCTAACTGTAAAACTTTTCAACATAGTACTTTATTCCGTTGATGTTACAGCTTTCTGCAATACCTTCTTAAAATACTTCCCCTGCCTTGTTGGAGAAAATTTCCAATCATCAAACAAAGACGGCGCCCATTGCGGATCGAATACCCATACAATATAAGAAATCCCTTTTTCGGCCGTATATTTTGTAATGGCATCACCATAGCTTTCATCGCTGATCACTGGTACATGAGCACCCCGATCATTGGGTCCGCAAAAACCAATTTCCGTTAGTATCACTGGATATTTTTCAGCTACAAATCCCCAATCTCTTGTCCATTGATCTTCCCAGGGCTTATTTCTTTTCATGGGATAAGGATGACTTACATAACCAATCCCTTCTTTGTTAATTGGATTTGATGCAACTTCAGTAAGATCATACGCCCAGTTGAAACCAGCTACAAGAGGAATAGCCTGGCAATCATAAGCCCTGATGATGGTGATCATTTCTTCGCAAAGTTCTTTCCATTGCGTCCACGTACATGATCCTAACTGACCGTCATAAACGGTTGGTTCATTAAAGAGTTCAAAGAAAGCAACCGTGGGTTCATTTTTATAATGCTGTGCCATGGTGCGCCAGAATTCAAATGTTTCTTTTTGCGTGGTTTCATATATAGGCGCCTGGTACATTTGAGAACGAAGATTACCAATACTATGCCAGTCAATAATAACATAGAAACCGAGTTCTTTCGCCAATGCCACTCCTTTATCAAGAATTTTTAAATACTCTTGCTGTCCCCGTCTTCTCCAGGCAGGTGGATGCACAGGAAAGCGGACAATATTGGCTCCCCAATTTTTTATTTCAGCAAAATATTCTTTGTTCCAATGACCATCTGTAGTGAGTTTATCGGGATCACTGCTGTTGAGACCGCGAAATACCAATGTATCACCCTTTTCATTTACAAATTTATTTCCTTTTACTTTTATTCGTTGTGACTGGGTAATACCAATTGTACCAAGAGATAAAAAAAGAAAGAATAAAAAAAACTGCTTCATTACATCCCTTATTTATTGTTTGTGAAGTTCATGATTCTGATAACTGCTGCAGGATGATTAATTTAAAACATGAGGCCGTATCAAAAGTAAGTTTTTGGTAACACAAAGTACACAACGGATTACACGACGAACACAAAGGGTTGACACTAAAAAAATAATTCCCTTGTGTTCTTTGTGCCTGCTTCGTGCTCTTTGTGTTATATAGCCCTTTTGGGACAGCCTCTTCCTCACTTATTTATCGGTCCGCTATTACTTACAAATGCGATGCGCTTACTATCAGGGCTCCAGGATGGAACATTGATTGTTCCTTGTCCACCATACAAATAAGCAACCACTTTTGGTGCGCCGCCGCTGACCGGCATTAAACGCACCATTACTCTTTTATAAAACGGGTGATCATCCGAAGCTACAGTGGGATGAAAAGAAAGGATCACCATCCATTTACCATCGGGTGAAATATGCGGGAACCAATTGTTGTATTCATCAAAAGTGATTTGCTCCTTTCCGCTGCCATCAGGTTTCATGCGCCAGATCTGCATAGTACCTGTTTTATTGTCATTATAATAAATGTATTTACCATCAGGCGAATACTCTGGCCCATCTGCCAAACCTGTTTTATTAAATGTTACCTGAACCTCGGCTCCGCCATTTATATTCTTTTTATAAATATTATAAGCAGATCCTTTACTTAGCCGTTGGGCTGTATAAACTACTTCTTTGCCATTGGGGTTCCAACCGTGCAAATAAGATGGAGTGCTGTCAGTGACGATCTTTGGCTCTCCCCCGACCAATGGCAATGTATAAATAGTAGAACCGCCGCCTGGCAAACCATCGCGATGATGACTGATAGCCAGCATTTTTCCATCAAAAGAAATTACATGGTCATTATTATTTCTGTTGGCAAATCCGGTGCTTATTTTTTGCGGCATACCGCCGTCAATAGGAATGGTATAAATAAAACCATCCTGGTTATACAATATTCTTTTTCCATCGGGCATCCAGTTAGGTGCTTCAATCCTGCCCCGGTCCTCATGAATAATTTTACGGTTGCCATCAAACACATTCGTGATCTCCAACCGGCTTGATAAAATTCCATCGCTATATCCATTATGCGTATCAGGTACTGTTTTTTCTATTCTTACATTCCATGCTATCCCTTCTTCCTGCACATCCGGATTATGACTGCACACGAACAAACCAGCCAGGGCTTCATCGGACATATCAATCATATCTGTTCTGCCAATTTCCTGTAAAGGTTCACCCTGGTTGGCAACCCGCATTATAAACATCTTACCCAAACGTTCTAATTGTATGATCTCTGCATTTTTTTTAACGGCGAATATTTCATCCTCCGGGTCACGCATGTAGGCACCCCGCAGCCGCCTCCATTGCAGCACTGTCAATCCATCTCCATGAACAGTAGCACTCATATGCGCCGCATCCTCCTGTTCAGATGCACGAACCATCCAGCCAATTTTACGATGAAGATCTTTACCAATACCCAACAATTTTACATTGGCGGTTACAATAAAATTACCTTTGACCTTATTATAAGCATAGTGAAACTCATCGCGGTTGAACCAGATATTGTAACCCCCTCCTTTAATGTTATAAGATTGCATATCCTTATCATACGATACAGCTCCTTTTACTTTGGGATTGCCAACGTCTGTGTGATTTTGAAAAATGCCGATCGGATTTGTTTGTGCCATAATACAACCACCTGATAAAATTATCAGGGAAAACATTAGCCATTTCATACAGTTGTTTTAATAATGAATATATTGACTATTCAAGCCAAAGGAGAATAAAAAATATTTTCTTTTTGAACTTAACAGGTTCCCGGAATATTTATAATTCATTTTTCTTCAACAACTCCACCGCACGATTAGCCGCTCTTGCTGCTAAAGCCATGTAAGTAAGTGATGGATTTTGCGTAGACGTAGATACCATACAGGCGCCATCCGTTACAAATACATTCGGACAGGCATATAATTGATTCCATTCATTGAGTAAAGATGTTTTCTTGTCTTTACCCATCCGTACACCGCCCATTTCATGAATATCAAGTCCGGGAGCTTGTTTACTATCCGTAGCTTTAATATCTGTAAAGCCGGCTTTCTCATACATCTCTGTATACTGCTCCATAAAATCCTTGATCATTTTTTCATCGTTATCATCATAGGCAACTGAAAAATTTATCAAGGGTATCCCCCATTCATCTTTTTTATCCTTGTCCAGGATCACATAATTAGTTTCTTTCGGAATAGTTTCTCCCATACATTGCGAACCAACATTCCACGGACCTATAGGCGCTGATGTATCCATCAGTTTATTTTTCAGTTCTTCGCCAAACAATCCTTCTCCATTGCCGCCACCGTTATTTCGGTTGGCATTAAATGTAGTAGCATATCCACGCAGGAAATCCGTTTCCTGTTTCCGCACATTCCTGAACCTGGGAATATATGCTCCGGTAGGGCGACCACCTTCTGTTTTAGAATCCAGCATTCCTTCATACTTTGCTGTAATTCTAGCACGGTAATTATGAAAAGCGAAATATTTTCCGAGCAATCCATTATCATTTGCCAGGCCATTCGGAAAACGTTTTGATATGGAATTCAGTAAGATCAAATTTGTATTAACAGCACCTGCATTAACAAAAATTACTGGTGCAAAATATTCCGTTGCTTGTTTCGTATTGGCATCAATGATGCGTACTCCCGTTGCTTTTCCTTTCGCCGCATCATAAATAATAGAATGAACTACTGCATGTGTTCGCATGGTTAAGTTGCCTGTTTTCTGCGCCCAGGGAATAGTAGTAGAGTTCGCATTAAAATATCCGCCGAACGGACAACCCCGCTGGCATAAATTTCTCGCCTGGCATTGAGCCCTCCCCTGTTCAAGATGTATAGGTTCGGGTTTTGTTATATGTGCACAACGGGCATATATAACATGTCGGTCATTATAATTTTTTGAAATAATATCTTTAAAATGATTCTCAACACAAGTGAGCTCCCAGGGCGGTAAAAATTCTCCATCGGGTAATGTATCCAAGCCATCTTTATTACCGCTAATCCCAGCGAATTTTTCTACATAACTATACCAAGGTGCAAGATCTTTATAACGGATAGGCCAGTCCACTGCAAAACCATCACGGACAGGGCCTTCAAAATCAAAATCACTCCAGCGCTGTGTTTGTCTTGCCCACATGATACTTTTACCACCTACCTGGTAACCACGGATCCAGTCAAAAGGTTTTTCCTGTGAGTAAGGATGCTCTGTGTCCTTCACAAAAAAATGCATTGCATCTTCTTTAAAAGCATAGCAACGTGTTACTACCGGATTGTCTTTGGCAATTTCATAAGGAATCTGTCCACGATGTTTAAATTCCCAGGGCAACATATTGGTAGTTGGATAATCTTTAAGATGCTTTACATCACGACCGCGTTCCAGCAACAAAGTTTTCAATCCTTTTTCGCAGAATTCTTTTGCCGCCCAGCCGCCGCTCATACCACTGCCTATCACAATAGCATCAAAAGTATTTTTGTTATCACTCATAATTTCAAAATAATATACTTAACAGCATTTGCTAATTAATTTTTGGATACCAACTTTAGTTTTTATGGCATCGTCTGTTGCGACGCTCCTTTCATCGTTCTGTCCGTAATTCAACAACCCACCCCAGCCGTTCATAATACTAAGTTTCCCTAATTTGCCCTTCCGGAGGAGGGGAAGTTTCCTCAATTCATACCACTACTCTTCGCATAAAAGAAATTACAAATTCAATCAACATCATTGAAAAGCAAAGCTTTTGAATGAGCAAGTCCTCCTTCGGAGGATTTAGGACGCCTTTACACAACCCTTGAAACCAGGACCCGGTACCATTTTATATTTTCTTATTCCTGTCATGTATTCCTTAGACGATGTAAAACTTTGTACGGTATAGCGTTTCACCGTACCATAAAATTTTAATGCATCTTCTGGTATATCTTTTTTGCTTTCAATATCCGCAAGCAATGCTTGTTTTTGTTCAGGTGTATAGCTGATAAATAGCTGCCCGAATTTATCATGGCTCAGTTTATCAAAAGCCTTCAGCCCATCTGTAAATTTTTTCTGATCTTCCGGAGAGCTGCAATCATCGACCATTGTCAGTACAAATTCATGAGCTTTCAGGTCATTTGCACCAATAAAATTTTTTGTTTTGGGAATAATGGCTTCAGTGAGCTCTGCCAGCATTTTTTCCTGCGAACCAGTAACCGAAATATTATTTAAAGGAATTGAACTTTTATCGTCCCGCATACAAGAAGGCAATAATCCTGCTCCTGCAGAAATGATCACAACATTACGTATAGCTGTTCGTCTGTTCATGTAGCTTCAATTAATTTACTTCGGTATAAACATTTTGTTTCTTTAAAATAGCTTCGATTTCATTCAACTCCGATGAAGAAAAATTCAGGTTCTCAAGGCAGGCTAAGTTATCATCTAATTGTGCTACCGAACTGGCGCCAATTAAAACAGTCGTAATGCGTTTGTCTTTCAACAGCCAGGCTAATGCGATCTGGGCCAACGATTGGTTCCGCAATTTAGCTATGTCATTTAAAGCTTGGATCTGCTGTAATCTTACTTCCGTTATTTCAGAAATTTTCAAAAATCCGTGAGATTTAGCGGCTCTTGAATCTCCGGGTATCCCCTTCAAATATTTGCTGGTTAACATGCCCTGGGCCAATGGTGAAAAAGGTATACAACCTACACCGTTTTCTTCCAGTACATCCAGCAAGCTTTGGTTGAGGGGATTAGAAACATCTTCCACCCATCTTTCAAGCATGGAATACTTTGGCTGATGAATCAAACAGGGCGTTCCTAATTGTTTTAAAATCTCAATCGCCTTTTTCGCCTCCGGTGCTTTGTAATTGGAGATCCCTGCATACAAAGCCCTTCCACTTCTCACTGCCGTATCCAATGCCATCATCGTTTCTTCCAATGGCGTGTTGGGATCAGGACGATGAGAATAGAAAATATCTACATATTCCAATTGCATCCGCTTCAGGCTTTGATCCAGGCTTGATAATAAATTTTTCCGTGAGCCCCACTCGCCATAAGGACCGGGCCACATCAAATAGCCCGCTTTGGTAGAAATAATTAATTCATCACGAAGATTACCTGCAAAATCCTGCTTTAGTATCTTACCAAAATTTTCTTCTGCAGTACCGGGCGCAGGACCATAATTATTAGCAAGATCAAAATGGGTGATGCCACGATCAAATGCACGGCGTATAATGCTACGTCCATTTTCAAAATCATCTACCGAACCGAAGTTGTGCCAAAGCCCCACTGAAATAGCGGGCAGCAATACGCCGCTCTTGCCACAACGATTGTAGAGCATCTTACTGTATCTTTCTTCTGAAGGAGTATAAATCATTTTTTTTTGCCTAAGTTCTGTTGATTTGATATATCAGCCAAGATTTTTGTTATTCATCACCATTTCATTTTTTTCCTGATAAAATTGGTCAATTCATTAGCTATTAAACGATGTTCCGCCACGTCGGGATGATAATCACACCCGTTATGATATTGTTTTGAGAAAAAATATTTCGTTATTCTTTTATCGCCATTTTTAATCACCTTCTTCACGATGGAGCGGGGAAGTTTTGGATTTGTAAAATCTATTCTGCCGGTGTACTGAATATAAGGATGATCCGCTTCAAAAAAGGAATGTGATTTTTGCTGTGCATGAATTTTCGATTGAAAAAAAGAAACTGCGAATATGCTCAGTAGAATTACAGAACGATGAATGGAGCGTCGCAACGAAAATTGATAGCAGCAATGCAGCCTGGTCATAAATAATTTTATCACTTATACGTAAACTTTGCTTTCTTATCTCCGATCATTATTTCAAAGTCTCCGGGCTCGGTTACTGTTTTCAATTTAGCATTGACAAATGCAAGATCATTTTTATCAATTGTAAATGTTACTTTCTTTTCTTCACCTGCTTTCAGGTTGATTTTTTGAAAAGCTCTAAGCCGTTTCATACAGGGTGTTATACTGGCATACAGATCGCGGGTATATAATTCGACAGTATGTTTTCCCTCACGATTGCCCGTATTCTTTACAGTAATGTTCACATTTAGTTTTGCATTGCCTGTCAGCGTTGCACTGTTTAACTGTATACCGCTATATTCAAAAGTTGTATAACTTAATCCATGTCCAAAAGCAAAAAGCGGATCGTAACCTGTATTGATATTATCATTGAATACTTCCCGTACATCTTCGGTTGGCTTCCTGTCATACATCACTATTTCACCAATGCTACGTGGATAAGAAAAAGGTAATCTTCCATCAGGATTGTAATCGCCGAACAATACATCGGCTACGGCTTCCGCGGTTTTCTTTCCACTCCAGTAGGCCATTAATATTCCTTTTACAGATGGCTCAATAGCGCTAATGAAACGTGGTCTTCCTTCTGTCAAAATCAATACTACCGGTTTGCCGGTAGCTATAGCCGCTTTGGCTAAAGCCATCTGCTCTTCAGGCAGCGCCAGCTCACGGGTATTGCCCGGGCTTTCTGCATACGCATCTTCACCAATGCATAAAACAATAATATCGGCAGTCGAAGCAGCAGCAGTCAATTTTGCTGCATCATAGTTCACTGCACTATCAAATCCTTTACCTGTTGTTGTTACCACATTTGCTGCACCAACTTTATCTGTTATAGCTTGCAAAATAGTTTTACTGTCAGCCGGATACCATTGTTCTTCTTTTCCCTGCCAGGTGTAGCTCCAGCAACCGTTCAAGGCGCTGATGCTTTGTGCAGAAGGGCCAGCCACTAATACTTTTGTGTTTTTTGAAAGTGGTAATATATTATTTTGGTTTTTCAATAATGTCATCGCTTCATGCGCTGCATCCAATGCCAGTGTTTGATATTCCGGCTTTCCGAAATTAGTGGCAGCAGCTGGTTCAGGATATGGATTATCGAACAATCCTAATTTGTATTTCAATACTATTATTCTTTTCACCGCATCATCTATGCGGCTCATGGGTACTTCTCCTTTTTTCACAGCTTCGATCAACAAATCATAAAAAGAAAAGTCACTGGGCACCATGCTCATGTCAATGCCTGCATTAATAGCCATCACAACTGCCTGCCTTGGAGTAGATGCTATATTATGCCTGTCATGCAGCCGCTTGATATCTTCCCAGTCGGTAACAATCAAACCCTGGAAACCTAATTCTTTTCTTAATACATCTGTCAATAAATATTTATCGGCATGTACAGGTATGCCATTTATTTCACTGGAGTTAATCATGATGGTAGAGGACCCCGCTTTTACCGCCTCACGGAATTGCGGTAAATAATATTCACGCATTTCTATTTCCGGTAAATAGATCGGTGTTCTGTCTTTACCTGTTCTGGAGCTTGAATAACCGAGATAGTGCTTCATGCAACTGGCTACGGCTGTCGGGTTTTTCAATCCATCTTCTTCATAAGCTTTTATCACGGCAGCTCCCATTGTTTTGCCGATATAAACATCTTCGCCATAGGTTTCCGGGAAACGTGACCATAATGGCTGACGGCCGATATCCAGTACCGGTGCAAAATTCCAACGTACACCTGATGCTCTGAGTTCTTTTGCCGCAACTTTAGTGACGGCTTTTGCCAATTCCACATTTCTTGTTGCGGCCATTCCAATATTATGCGGAAATAAAGTAGAGTTCAATGTATAGGTTTGACCATGTATGCCGTCCAACCCATATACAACGGGGATTTTTAATTTAGTATTCTTTGTTTCATCCTGTATCTGTGTAATGAGCTGGCGCCATGTATCCGCAGATAATGCATGAGCCGTTGTGTTTAATATAGACCCGACTTTATGATCAACAACAGCTTTTTTCAAAGCAGCGGGATCAAGGCTTCCATCCTGGTTGCTCCATCCTCCTTTTGCAACGATTGCTAAAGTAATCTGTGTCATCTGCCCTACCTTTTCTTCAAGGGTCATTTTCTTCAGAAGAGTTTCTGCTTTTTGCAGATCGGTCTGTGCATTAACAGCAATACAACCACTAAGAATAAGAAAAAGAGAAAAATTTTTTTTCATAATAGCACTATTGAATCATTATTTAGTTAATCAGAATTTACCGGATAGCTAATGCTTTTATCATTTCATCGGCCACCAGTTGGTTTCCTTTTTCGTTCAGGTGAACCCTATCGGTGGTCAGTATACCGGATTCTTTATCTTCCGCATTATTTTCCTTTTCATATTGAGCAAAAGCAGCTCTCAGGTCAATCAATGTACAGTTGTATGTTGTAGCCAATTTCCTGATCACAGCAGAATATTTATCAAGGTCGGCATCCTGTGGGTTGGCATTGTTTTTTTTCTCGCCAATCACGGACGGTGTACAAACAGCTACTTTAATATTTTTCGCCTGTAGTTTTTTGATAATCGCCACATAAAACTTTTCATATTTGTCCAGGTCCGTTCCTGTACCTGACGATGTCTTGTGCCATACATCATTGATGCCAACATATATCACTACTACCTGCGGGTCTTTTGCCAGTACATCATCCTCCATCCGCAGATAAAGATCATATACTTTATTGCCGCCTATTCCCGCGCCGGCTAACTCATATTTTTCCTGCAATGACTGCTGGCTGAGATAATTTTGTATGCGATCGATGTATCCACCTTTGCTTACACCGGCTTGTGTAATGGAATCACCGAAGAAAACAATCTTTGTTTTTTTAACAGCGGACATAGAAATCAAAATAACCAGTACAAAAGGAAGAAAGATAATTTTTTTCATACGTTCATAATGTTTGATTGGTGAAATTTACAGCATTATTTTTTGTCAATGGCCATTATAACGGCACCACGAGCAGGTACAGTGACTTTTATGCCATTTGCTGTAAGTGCTGACCGGGCTTTGAGCGTGGCATAGTCAGCAGGTCACCAGCATCAAAAGCAGGCCCCGAGCCATTTACCAATACCTTCCTGGAAAATTCACCATTGTCATTACTTCCTTCAAGGTTGTACCAATAAAACCGGTTACCACTATAGAAATTTTTCATTTTTACCTCTACGCCCAATGGAGAGGATGATGTATTTACCAATGTTATGTTCACTTCACCTGATGAGTAAGTAGAAGAGTATGCTTTGATATTAGTGTTCCCCGACACTGAAGAGTTCACCAGCCTGTCACCTAACATCTTTTGAAAGAAATACATGTAGTAAAAACTTGGTCGTGGGCTCCATTTGCTAATACCTGGTTCATCACCGGGACTAAAAAGGCCATGATCATCTCCATTGTTCCATCCATTCAGCAAGTCCCTGCGGGCAGCCATGCCGTATTTACTTTTTATCGCTTCCCCCAAGACTAAAACTGCAAAAACACCGCTGGCATTTGACACCTGTTGCTTTGAATCTTTTGCCCACATGTTCCATTCATCCATGACGATAGGTTTGATAGTGGCGCCATTGGCCTGTAAAGCCTGTGTCAGGAAATCCATTTGCGTTGAAGGCACCGACAATGCCGATGAAAAGATCACAGAAGCATTTGAATTTTCATTGAAAGGCGTAAAATAATTATGAACCACATAAAAATCAGCGATATTCTTCACGCCTGACATCACTCCTGTATTCCACGTCTTCGTGGTATTGGTTTGCCACGCTTCAGTGGCCGCATTGTCAAATACCACGGCACCAATATGTATCGTACT